>NZ_CP098023.1:3930000-4170000 GCF_030440425.1 Microbulbifer sp. MI-G | reverse complement strand
GCCGCTGAAGGTTGACCGGGAGGTTGGCTGGAGGTATCACAAGTGCGAATGCTGACATGAGTAACGATAAGGGGGTGAAAAACCTCCCCGCCGGAAGACCAAGGGTTCCTGTCCAACGCTAATCGGGACAGGGTTAGTCGGCCCCTAAGGCGAGGGCGAAAGCCGTAGTCGATGGGGAACAGGTTAATATTCCTGTACTTGCTATTGCTGCGATGGAGTGACGGAGAAGGCTAGGCCGGCATGGCGATTGGTTGTCCATGTTTAAGGTTGTAGGCTGGGGACTTAGGCAAATCCGGGTCCTTAAGGCTGAGAGCTGATGACGAGTCTCTATTTTGAGACGAAGTGGTTGATGCCCTGCTTCCAGGAAAAACTTCTAAGCTTCAGGCAATAGTGAACCGTACTCTAAACCGACACAGGTGGTCAGGTAGAGAATACCAAGGCGCTTGAGAGAACCCTGGTGAAGGAACTAGGCAAAATGGTACCGTAACTTCGGGAGAAGGTACGCCGGTTTTGGTGATGGGACTTGCTCCCTAAGCTGAGGCCGGTCGAAGTGACCAGGTGGCTGCGACTGTTTATTAAAAACATAGCACTCTGCAAACTCGTAAGAGGACGTATAGGGTGTGACGCCTGCCCGGTGCCGGAAGGTTAATTGATGGGGTTAGCTTAGGCGAAGCTCTTGATCGAAGCCCCGGTAAACGGCGGCCGTAACTATAACGGTCCTAAGGTAGCGAAATTCCTTGTCGGGTAAGTTCCGACCTGCACGAATGGCGTAACGATGGCCACGCTGTCTCCACCAGGGACTCAGTGAAATTGAAATCGCTGTTAAGATGCAGTGTACCCGCGGCTAGACGGAAAGACCCCGTGAACCTTTACTACAGCTTTGCACTGAACTTTGAGCCTATTTGTGTAGGATAGGTGGGAGGCTTTGAAGCAGTAACGCCAGTTATTGTGGAGCCGTCCTTGAAATACCACCCTGGTATGTTTGAGGTTCTAACTCAGGTCCGTGATCCGGATCGAGGACAGTGTATGGTGGGTAGTTTGACTGGGGCGGTCTCCTCCCAAAGAGTAACGGAGGAGTACGAAGGTGCACTCAGCATGGTCGGAAATCATGCAATGAGCATAATGGTATAAGTGCGCTTGACTGCGAGACAGACATGTCGAGCAGGTACGAAAGTAGGTCATAGTGATCCGGCGATTCTGAATGGAAGGGTCGTCGCTCAACGGATAAAAGGTACTCCGGGGATAACAGGCTGATACCGCCCAAGAGTTCACATCGACGGCGGTGTTTGGCACCTCGATGTCGGCTCATCACATCCTGGGGCTGAAGCCGGTCCCAAGGGTATGGCTGTTCGCCATTTAAAGTGGTACGCGAGCTGGGTTTAGAACGTCGTGAGACAGTTCGGTCCCTATCTGCCGTGGGCGTTGGAGATTTGAGAAGAGTTGCTCCTAGTACGAGAGGACCGGAGTGAACGAACCTCTGGTGTTCCGGTTGTCACGCCAGTGGCATTGCCGGGTAGCTATGTTCGGACGGGATAACCGCTGAAAGCATCTAAGCGGGAAGCCTCCTTCAAGATAAGATCTCCCTGACTCCTTGAGAGTCCTGAAGGGCCCTGGAAGACTACCAGGTTGATAGGCTGGGTGTGGAAGCGTTGTGAGGCGTTGAGCTAACCAGTACTAATTGCCCGTGCGGCTTGACCATACAACAGAGATGGTTACTGGCGACTGAGCGAGTGGATTGTGTATAGAAAGGCACACAACAGGCGGCTTGCGGTGTATTACTACAGGGTGTTTTACCGAATGATTTGGGGTTATCGCCGGTCACACTGACCGAGGCAAACAGCGATAACACGGCGGGCAGAGTTAAGGCTCTTAAGACCAACGCCACCCGGAGCCAGTTTGCCTGACGGACATAGAGCTGTGGAACCACCTGATCCCTTGCCGAACTCAGCAGTGAAACGCAGCATCGCCGATGGTAGTGTGGGGTCTCCCCATGTGAGAGTAGGTCACTGTCAGGCTTTTAAAAGAGAAAACCCCTGCAGGGAAGCCTGCGGGGGTTTTGTTTTTTGGGGTATATGGAACTGGTATTTGCTGCCGGGCAGCGCAGGTGCGGGCCTGATGGGTCAAATGAAGGCACCTGGGCCCGCAGGCTAACCTGCTACAATGCTCTTTTCTAGTGTGTGCCGGTCTAATGAAATTCCCAGTTTTCGACAATGAACTTATCGATGCCTGCGAACCTCGCCGTTGGCAGGATGAGTTGTCGGATCTGATTACGGACCCCGCTGAATTAATCCGGCTTTTGCAGCTGGACCCGACCAAATTACCCCGGTCGCTATGCGCTAGCCGGCAATTCCCCCTGCGGGTGCCGCGTGGCTTGATCAGGCGTATGCGTCTCGGAGACCCACATGACCCCCTACTGCTGCAGGTGCTGCCCACAGCGGCGGAGCTGCAGTCGCCTCCCGGTTTTAGCGCCGATCCTCTGCAGGAGGGCCGGGTGAATCCCCAACCGGGTATTGTGCACAAATACCACGGACGGCTGCTGCTGATTGCCGCCGGGCAGTGTGCGGTGAATTGTCGTTACTGTTTTCGCCGGGCTTTTCCCTATGGGGACAACCACCTGGACCGGCGTCAATGGGCGGCGGCCCTGGAATATATCCGCGCCCATGCCGAGTTGCGCGAAGTGATCCTGAGTGGTGGTGATCCCTTGGTATTGAGTGATCGCCAACTGGCCTGGCTATCCGGCGAGCTGGCGCAAATCCCCCACCTGAACAAGCTGCGGGTGCACAGCCGCCTGCCCATAGTGACACCCAGCCGGATCACCGATGCCCTGTTGTCCTGGTTCACTATTTCGCGCCTGAAACCGGTGTTGGTGTTGCATTGCAATCACGCCAATGAGATTGACGGTGCAGTGTCTGCAGCACTGGCGCGACTACGTGATGCCGGGGTTGTCCTGCTCAATCAGGCAGTGCTGCTAAGGGGAGTAAATGACAGTTGTGAGGCCCAGGAACAGCTCTGTGAAGCCCTGTTTGCGGCGGGTGTTATGCCTTATTACCTGCACCAGCTGGATAAAGTCAGCGGCGCGGCCCATTTCGAAGTACCCGATGAAGAGGCGCTGGTCATTATCGCGCAGCTGCGCCAACGTCTGCCGGGGTATCTGGTGCCGAAATTGGTAAGAGAGGTACCCGGTGTTCGCGCCAAAGTACCGCTGGAAGGCAGCGCGGGCGAATGAAGCGGGAGTAACAAGCAAACGGTGCTGCTCGGACGGAAGTACAACCAGGGGAAGTGCCGGTTTGCGGATGTATGATTCGGGTTGTGGAACTTTCCACCGCAACCAGCCCAGCTAGTTTTGCGCCTTCATCCTCTTTGCGGAATCACTTTTCACCCGAAAATCCGATCTGTCTGCCACAACCCGTTGTCGTTAGGTCCCTGAACGTTTGTTATCCCCGCTTGATGCCACTCGCACCGCAAGAGCAACGGTCAGCCGCGAGTGCACTGGCACCCCTGTGACCCATACCTGCCCGGCAACCGCTCTCCCTCGCCGCTAGCGTTGCTGGCTGCTAAAAATGCAGGAGTCCATTTTTTGACGGTAGAGAGAATTGTGTGACATGGATCACGTCCGTCATCCAGATGTGTTCTTGTATGCCACCACTGTGGCCCCCTAAACTTACCGCTCGCAGTAGCAGTGCACTGCTTTGGGCAAATAGAGTAAATAATGAGTAGCAACGATACTATCCGACTTCTCCTGATACACGATACTCCATCAGAGGCCCAGCGCCTGGTGAGCATGTTGCACAATGCGGGCCGCCCCAACCGGGCCCAGCATGTCACCAGCGAAGCGGTATTGACCCGGTTGCTACAGGACAAAACCTGGGACCTGATCATTGTCGCGGAGGGCAGCACCCAGGTCTCCCCAACCTTGGCTCTGCGCACTATCAGCAAGCTGCAGAAGGATCTGCCCCTGATTATCCTGACCGAGCGCAGTGGTTGCCTGCCGGTGGTGGAGGGGTTGAGGCTGGGTGCGCGGGATGTGGTGACTGTGGACGAAGACCAGCACCTGCTACTGGTTATCCAGCGCGAGTTACTGTCACTGGACAACCGCCGGCGGGCACGCCTGCACGACCGCCGCTACCATGCCACTTTGCGGCGTACCCGGGAATTGCTGGACAGTTCCAAGGATGCGTTTGCCTATGTATCCGATGGATTGATTGTCTACGCCAACGACTCCTTTGCCGAGTACTTTGGCTATGCAAGCGGAGATGAGGCGGAGTACCAGCCCATCATCGATATGCTGGCGGAAAATGAAGGGGAAGAGGCGCGGCAATTTCTTAAACGCTGCGCCATTGACAATAACGAAGTGGAAGCACGGGAGTGGCAATTTACCGCGAGAAATGCGTCGGGCAGCGGACCGCTGCCGGTTCGGGCCGAGGTGCTCAGTACAACCTATGAAGAAGAGCGCTGCTTGCAGGTGCGTATTGCGGCGCGCAGGGAGGATACCGAACACCTGGAGGCCCAACTCAGCGATATCAAGAACCGCGATCCGCTCACAGGGCTGTTTAATCGCCAGCACTTCCTGCAGCTGCTGGATTCCACTATCCAATCCGCTGCGGACTCCCACAGCACCGGTGGCCTGATGTTTATCCAGGTGACCCGCTTTGAGGAGGAGGTGCAGAAAGTCGTGGGTGTGGCCGGCGCCGATGCCTTGCAGAAGGCGATGGCGGATCTGTTGCGCAGTTGCCAGCGCAGTGGTGACACCCTGGCCTGCTATAGCGATGACAGTTTTTGTCTGCTCACTCCGGATACCACGCCGGACAGTGCCGAGCAGCGTGCACGGGAAATGCTGAAAAAGGTTTCCGATACCATTTTCGATGCTGCGGGCAAAACACTGCAGATCACCGTTTGCATTGGTATTTCCCTGTTGAGTGAGGCCTCCAGTGGTGCCCAGCAGGTACTGGAACAGGCGCTGGTGGCGCACCGGCAGGCACTTGGTGCAGACAGCGGAGAGGGCAGCTTTGCCCTGTATGAACCGAACACCGACGGTGGTGCCGATGTGGAAACCTACCACCGCGCGCGCGTGGTACAGGCCCTTGAAGCGGGCAACCTGAAGCTGCTTTACCAGCCTATCCTCAGCCTGCAGGGCACCGGGGAGCAGATGTATGAAGTGCTGGTGCGCATGCTCGACAACAAGGTGGAGCTGGCGCCACTGGCCTTCCTGCAGGAATTGGGCGATGCGGGTCTGTCGGCAAAAATGGACCGCTGGGTGATTCTCACCGCGATCAAGGCAGCGGCCTTCCATGTGGAGGGTAAAAAAGTGTCTCTGATGCTGCATATCACCACGGCCTCACTCCTGGATAACAGCCTGCCCGGGTGGCTGGCGGTGGCTTTTAAGGCCGCCAGGGTTTCGCCGGGGTCGGTGGTCTTCCAGATGCGCCAGGAGGACATAACCAGCAACCTGCATGCGGCTAAGGACTTTACCAGTCGGGTACAGCAGCTTGGCTGCCGGGTGGCGGTGTGCCATTTCGGGACCGGTTTGAACCCCTTTAAGGCCCTGGAGCATGTGAAGGTGGATATGGCCAAGGTAGACCCCTCGTTTGTGCGCGAAGTACAGGATGAGGGGGAGAGCAGCGCGTCCTTGGCCGGGCTGGTAAAGCGCCTGGGTGAATTGGATACCAAGGTGATAGTGCCCCATATCGAACAGGCCAGCATGTTGCCCACCCTGTGGCAGACCGGCACCGACTATATCCAGGGCTACTATGTGCAGGCCCCGGCGGAAGACATGCGTTTCGACTTCAACCTCGACTGACTGCCAGCACATCTGCATCGATGCAGACAACCGCGCAGCCTCATTGCAGAGGCTGCACGGTTTTTCCCTAAACCCTGTAGCGTGTGCGCAGGGCGGCAATGGCATTTTGTGCCAAGGCGCCGTAGTGAGGTGCCGGCGGTGGTGCGTTGCCGGGGCTTGTGCTCTCGTTCCAGGCGCGCTGGATATGGTTGTAACCGGCTTTCTGCTTGTACACTCTGGCCAGGGTAGCGCTGTAGTTTTTACTCCTGACCGTATTCACGTGGTACCAGTGGGCCTTGGCGCGGGAATGGGAAATATCCATTAACAGGTAACCGCGCTGGGTAATGTCCACCCACTTCAAATGCGGGATCAATCCGTCCAGGGCAATCGCGGCCACATCGGTTAACTGGGATTTGTCGAGGAAGCTGGAAGACACCCCGGGGGTCACAAATTCGCCGCCCAGTGCACCGCGGCCGGTCAAAGGGCCGTAGTCGAAAATGCTGAAGGGATTACTGGCCAGATCCCAGGCCCAGGAACTGTGGATATCCCCGGTAAGTACGACAAAGTTCTCGATATTGTTCTGGCTGATATGGTTAAACAAGCGGCTGCGCGCAGCGGTATAGCCGTCCCACTGATCCATATTGATGGAGAAATCCCTGGCCAGGGTGAGCTGCGCCATCATCACCTGCTGCCCCAGCACCCGCCAGCGCACACCGTCGGACTGGGACCGGGTCAGGCTGCGGTACAGCCACCCTTCCTGCTGCTGGCCGAGGAGACTGCGCGCGGGGTCGTCGGCACTCCCCTGGTCAAACCAGGTGGCCTGTTTGTCCCGCGCAGCGATGCGGGTATCCAACATCATCAGGTCGACCAGGTTGCCGAAACGAAATCCGCGGTAAATGGCCTTGTCGCCAAAGCGATCCAGAATGCCATTGTCACGGATGGGCATCCACTCAAAATAGACGCGGTTTGCCACAGAGCGACGTTCAAACCAGTCGCCTTCGCCGCGCTCGGGGTTATGATTTTCGGCGCCGCCAGCCCAGGCGTTATTGGTGGTCTCGTGGTCATCCCACACACAGATAAACGGGTGCTGGCGGTGCACTTCCTGCAGGTCGGGGTCGGAGCGGTACTGGGCATAGCGCTGGCGGTAGTCCTGTAGAGTGACCATTTCCCTGGCCGGGATCGGCTCGCGCCCCAGTCCGGCATTGGTACCGAAGCCGCCGGGGCCGTACTCATAGAGGTAGTCGCCCAGGTGCAGGACCATATCCAGATCCGGTCGCAGAGCAATTTCCCGGTAGACGTTAAAGTAGCCCATGGGGTAGTTGGAGCAACTGGTCACCGCGAAGCGCAGGCGATCCAGATGGCCAATGGGCAGGGTGCGGGTGCGGCCGATCGGTGAATCCATGCTGTTGGAGTAGAAGCGGTAGTAATAGGGAGTGCCCGGCTGCAGCCCGTTGGCGTCCACCTTGACGGTGTAGTCCACTTCCGGGCCGGTAATGCCGCTGCCGCTGTTGACTACCAGGCGCATTTCCGGGTCCAGGGCGATCTGCCAGCTATAGGGAACCGTGGATAGAAACAGCGGATCACTGGACGGACTGATTCTGGTCCACAGGATCACACGGTCCGCCAGTGGGTCGCCACTGGCTACGCCGTGCTGAAAAGGTTGATGACCGGATCCGTACGCTTTCAAGAGGGGCAGTACTGCGAGGCCGGCGCCGGAAAATTGTAGAAACCGCCTCCGGGACAGAGACATGGGGTCCTCCTTTATAGGTTTGTTATGAAAGGGCCTACAGTCTGTGCCGGGAAAATGAACACTGTGTTAACTGCGGGTCAGCCTTGTCCCGCGAGCGCATGTTTAGTCGGAAATTTCGTCGAGAAGACACGGAAATGAGACATTCGTCTAATTTTATGGCCTCAATAAGGATTAAAGAGGAATGGGCGCGGCTACCGTCGGGGGCGGAAAGCTTGAGATACATCCTCTAGAGGCCTGAATGTATCGCATGAGGACACACTCGGGTATCCTGTGCTCCGATGAAAACGGAACCCCTGGGAGTTGATCCATGTTGCCCCGCTTACTTTGCACCAGCCTGATTGTCGGCGGCCTCGCCGTAGCTGCTGGGTGCTCCAAGACAGAGCCGTCCAAAACTGAAGCCGAGAGCGCAAGCGCACCGGTAAAAGCGGCCGCTTTGATAGAAAAGAAAACTGCCGCAGGCAAGACGCCGGAATCCGGTGTGGATTACCACTCTTTCGCCAACAGCAACGACTACCAGGTACAGCACCTGGACCTGGATCTGACCGTGGATTTTTCCCGCAAGGTCCTCGAAGGTGTAGCCACGCTGGACTTCAAGCGCCTCAATGACAAGAACCTGCCGATGGTGCTTGATACCCGCGAGCTGGAGGTGCTTTCCGTCACTGCCAACGGTGCGCCAGTGCCGTTCTCCATGGGCGAGAAGGACAGCCACCTGGGCACTCCGCTGAATATTGAGCTGCCGGAAGATGTCGACAGCATCGCCATCCGTTACCGCACAGCCCCGGGTGCCTCCGGCGTGCAGTGGCTGGAACCACAACAGACCGCCGGCAAGCAGTACCCCTTCCTGTTCACGCAGGCCCAGGCGATCCACGCGCGCAGTTTTATCCCGCTGCAGGACTCCCCGAAAGTGCGCATTACCTACAACGCCACCGTTCGCACACCGAAGGAACTGCGCGCGGTCATGAGTGCCAACAACGACCCGCAGGCGGCCAAAGACGGCGTCTACGAGTTTGAAATGCCCCAGCCCATCCCCTCCTACCTGATCGCCCTGGCAGTGGGCGACCTGGCATTCAAGCCCATGGGAGAACGCACCGGTGTCTACGCCGAGCCCGCCCTGCTGGAATCTGCGGCGGCGGAGTTTGCCGATACCGAATCCATGCTGGAGGTAACCGAGAAGGTCTACGGCCCCTACCATTGGGATCGTTACGACCTGTTGATCCTGCCACCCAGCTTCCCCTTCGGCGGTATGGAAAACCCGCGCCTGAGCTTTATCACCCCGACCGTGATCGCCGGTGACAAGAGCCTGGTGGCCCTGATTGCTCACGAACTGGCCCACTCCTGGTCCGGCAACCTGGTGACTAACGCCAGCTGGCGAGACCTGTGGCTGAACGAAGGCTTCACCACCTACCTGACCAACCGCATTATGCAGTTTGTGTACGGTGATGAGCGCTACCAGATGGAAATGGCCCTGGGTTATGATGACCTGCAGGCAGACCTGGCCGACAAAGAGCCCCGCGACGAGATTATGGCCATTGATCTGCGCGGTCGTGATCCCGATGAAGTGTTCTCCAATATCCCCTACGAGAAAGGCTCCCTGTTCCTGTACGAGTTGGAACAAAAAGTGGGCCGCGAGGCGTTCGACCGCTTCCTGATGGAGTATTTCAACCACTTCTCCTTCCAGAGCATCACCACTGAGGACTTCGTGCAGTACCTCGACAAGACTCTGCTGGTGGAGCACGGGGATAAGCTGGATCGCGAGCGTATTCATGAGTGGATCTTTGAGCCGGGTATTCCCGAAGGTGCGCCGCACCCGCAGTCCGATGCCTTCAGCAAACTGGACCCGTTGCGCCAGCAGTGGCTGGACGGCAAGCTGGCGGCGAAGGATATCGACACCAAGGGCTGGACCTTCCACCAGTGGAAGTACTTCCTCGACGGTATGCCGGAGAAGCTGACGGAAGCGCAGTTGAAGGCACTGGACAGCGCCTTTGGTCTGACCCAATCCCGCAACAACGAAGTGGCCTTCAGCTGGCTGATGATTGCCGTGCGCAACGACTACGCGCCGGCGTTCGAGCGTCTGGAACACTTTCTCACCAGCATCGGTCGCAACAAGTTCCTGCGCCCGCTGTATCGCACAATGGTGGAAACCGGCAAACAGGATATGGCGGAACGCATTTTTGAACAGGCCAGGACGGGCTACCATCCGCTGTCGGTAAAAGTGAACAGCCAGGTGATCTACGGCAAAAAAGCGGACTGATGGCCCCTGCGCTGATCCCTGCGGCTCTGGCGCAGTGTGACTGCTGGAGCTGCAGTTTCCCGCCTGGCCGCCAGGCATGCTTAACGCTGGCCTGACCCGAACGGCTCGTATGCCACTGTTTTGGACGCTGGGGACCCTGTAGCTGTTTGGTTATGGCCTGTGAGTGGTGTTCAATACCCGCGGGCGGGTCTTTCCCCACTGGCGATCAACAGCTGTAATCGCGTGTATAGCAAATTCGTGCGAAATAATAATTTTCACGCCATTTTTCTGGCGCAAGAACCATTAAACTGCTACCAAAAGTGACGCGCATTGCGTAATCTGTTGCTCGATAAATATCCATTCGAGCAAGGGGGTACGTATGTACTGGCGGCTTTTATTGGTGGCTTTTCTCGGCCTTTTGTTGGTTGGCTGTAACCAGGATGCGCCGAATGCCTGTTCCGACAACAACGAACAACGCTCGCTTCCCTTTCCCCACGCCATGATCTGATCCCCCCTTTGGGGGGTGAGCCGAAATCGAGCCGGCAATCTATTGGGTGGCCGGATTAACTGGCGAGTTTTTCTATTTGCCGGTCATTCAGGCCGAACAGGTACAGCGCTGCATCCAGTCCAAACAGGTTGATGACCTGGGGTGCCTCCAGGCGCACTTTGGGTTTTGGATGAATGGCGATGCCCAGTGCACCCAGGTGCAGCATCGGTAGATCGTTGGCACCATCGCCCATGGCAACCACGCTTTCAGGCCCCAGTTTCAATTCTTGCGCCTTGGCCTGCAGCAGCGCCCGCTTGCGCAGTCCGTCGACAATCGGTTCCATTACGCCACCGGTGAGTACCCCCCCGGAAAATACCATTTCATTGGCGTACACAAAATCCACCGGCAAGCGCTCTCTCTGCAGATAGTGGGCGAAATAGGAAAAGCCTCCGGTGAGGATTGCCGTTTTGCAACCCAGTGCCCGCAGATTATTGAGCAGCTTATGGGCGCCTGTTTTCAAGGGCAGTTGCGGGGCAATTTCTGCCAGGCTCTGCTCCGAAAACCCCTTGAGCAGGGCCATGCGCCTTTTGAAACTTTCGCAGAAATCCAGGTCCCCACTCATGGCGGCCTGGGTAATGGCAGCTACCTGGTCTTCAACTCCGGTAATTTTGGCCAGCTCGTCGATCACTTCGGCGTCGATCAGGGTGGAGTCCATATCAAAGCCGGCGAGTGCCGGGACTTTTTGGCTGGCTCCGGGCTGCAAAACCAGGTCGGCGCCCAGGGTGTCGGCCATTTGCAAGCAGGCATTGCGGGCTGTGGATAACTCGACTTTGCCGTCGATCTGGAAGCGGATAACAGTGCGCGTCAAGCTCTGTGAAAGGGTATCCACTGCGGTAACGGTCCACTGTTGTTCAGCAAAGAACTGTAGCAACCGCTGTAGCTGCGAGAGCCTGGGTGAGGCGGACAACAGGGTGATACACCAGGGGGCCCGGACCGCCGCAGGCGCTGCGGCCATAGGGGAAAATGCACACCTGGCCATACCCGCGAAGGGTTCGCTGTGTGAATACTCAAGGCCCAGACGTGCATAGTGGCCCTCGAAATTCAGGTAGCGCAGGGTGCAATCCAGTGGAGGTTGGGTAATTTGTGCCAGGGGCAGGTGGAATTCTTGGGAGGTGGTGGGATTGTTCATGACAGGGCGCCCCAGGATAAAAGGATTGAGTTTCGGCGCATTATAGCTTTTGGCACCATCTCCGCTAAAATCGCCGCCAGGTTATCCGAGATGGGGCAAGCAGA
This sequence comes from Microbulbifer sp. MI-G, assembly GCF_030440425.1. Lineage (NCBI taxonomy): Bacteria > Pseudomonadati > Pseudomonadota > Gammaproteobacteria > Cellvibrionales > Microbulbiferaceae > Microbulbifer > Microbulbifer spongiae. Next base: position 4,158,464 of record NZ_CP098023.1, on the reverse strand, counting down.
GGGGTTGCGCCCGTGGTAATGCGCCCGACTTCAAGCTACAGATAGGATTTGCAGCTCCCTGGGGAGGGGCCTGCTTGCCAGGCGTATATCAGCCACTGGAGATATTTTCAGTGTCTCGTCGCAGGCCGGTAAAATTCCGGTCTGCCTGCGTATCTGCAGCAGTATTTGCAGGCGATTAATGATCAGGCGGGGCGCGCGGCTGACGGGCAGGCTAAACGAAAATAGGCAAGCAGTACGGTATGTCGGTATCAATGAGTTTTTTATTGCGCAAGGTATCCGCCCGGGTTGCACTGTTATCCCAGCAGGCTCGCCACCGCCTGCTGGCAGTGGCCGTCTGGTTGACTTTGGCCATTTTTTGCAGCGCGGCCCTTGGACACTACTATGGCCAGCGTTACTCCGCCACTGTGGAGAGGGACAGAGAGTCAGCGCGCGCAGCGGCCGGTTTTCTCGCCGGACAGAGCCTGGAGCTGATTGTGGCCGGTGATCGTATCCGTATGCAGTTATTGGCGAGACAACTGCTGGCGTTACCCGCCATCAGTGGTATCGCTATTGAGGATGTGGAATCCAATACCCTGGCGGAAGTGGGTGACCTGAGACGCGGGGAGTCCATCAATGTGCCTGTGGTGCTGCACGACAGCATTGCCGGCAATGTCACTGTGACTCTGGTGCCGGGTGGCAACCTGGCTTTTCCCTGGGCCACCCTGTTGCTGATCCTGGTATTTGCCCTGCCGTTCAGCGCGGTGTCGGCACTGCTGATCGACGGTTTTTCCGCCCCGCACAGCCCGCCGGCGACGAGGGTGCATCCAACGTCAGAAGCCCCTGTCGAACAGGGCGGCAGTGTGGGTTTGTACCTTCGGCCACTGAATTGGGCGCAATTGACCAACCAACTGAGCCGCAGCGCCCTGGAGGGCATACAGCGAGCGCTGGATGACCGTATGGCGTTGCTGCAGCGTATCTATGATGGGCATCCACTAAATAGCGCCGGGCCTCAGACTGGCCTGGGTTTCTCCGGTACCGATGCGGCGTTTCGCGCAGTCTGCTGTGGCCTGCTACTGCGGGAAATGCAAAACGTCAGTAGTGCCGCCGGCCTCAAACTGGCCCTGGCGGTGGCACCCTGTACGCCCGATTCGCTAGACTTCTCCGCCGAGCAGTTGCTAAGCCAATCGCGCGGTTTGTTCCTGCATCCGCAGCTGCTGGGGGACAGCGCCCTGGCGGGGCGGATTGAGCACCACGGTGCCGGCTGGAACCTGGAAGTGACCGGCCTGCCCCTCCCCTACCAAAAGCTGCTCAACAGCCAGTTGCAGCAGCTGCTGAGCGCCTGATAGCTGTGCTTGTTCTCGACCGCTGGCCGGTGACTCAGTATGCCTTTGCAGTTATTTTTTGGTATCTGCTTTACGTTTACGTTAACGTAAAGTCTTGCTAGGCTTTGCCGTATCGCGAGGAAGTACGTATGAAAGTCAAGGCCAGCACCCCAGAACCCCTCAACTACAGTATTTCGGAGCTTGCGCGGGAATTTGATATCACCACCCGCACCATTCGTTTTTATGAGGACAAGGGTCTGCTGCAGCCGAAGCGCCGTGGCCAGACCCGAGTCTACAGCCCGGAGGAACGGGTGCGTCTGAAACTGATTCTGCGCGGCAAGCGGCTGGGTTTCTCCCTGGATGAGAGCCGCGAGATTATCGATATGTACGACCCCGCCCACGGCAATGTGGAGCAATTGCAGCGTCTCCTGGAACACATTGCCCAGAAACGCGCACATCTGCACCAACAGTTGCGAGATATTGAGAGCCTGATGGGTGAACTGGACGAGGCGGAAGCCCGTGCAAAAGCGGCACTGGTGCGAAGCCGCATGCAGGGTTCCCCCTGAACTGTCCGGCATTCACCCGGGGCCGAAGGCTGTTGTGCACAGTAGTCGCTAGCGGCCATTTGTAGTAGAGCAATTTAAAAGTGTAGTGGAGACTCAATGAATACCGCCTACCCAACCCTGAATTTCGGTCTCGGTGAAGAGATCGATATGCTCCGTGACATGGTTTACAAGTTCTGCCAGGCGGAGCTGGCCCCGCGCGCGGCACAGATCGACGAAGACAACCTGTTCCCCGCAGATATGTGGAAAAAGTTTGGCGAGCTGGGCTTGCTGGGCATGACCGTGGAAGAGGAATTCGGCGGCTCCAATATGGGTTACCTGGCACACGCCGTGGCCATGGAAGAAATCTCCCGCGCCTCGGCTTCTGTGGGTCTGTCTTACGGTGCCCACTCCAACCTGTGTGTCAATCAGATTCGCAAAAATGGTACCCGTGAGCAGAAGCTCAAGTACCTGCCCAAGCTGTGTTCCGGTGAACATGTAGGCGCGTTGGCCATGAGCGAACCCAACTCCGGTTCCGACGTGGTAAGTCTGCAACTGCGCGCGGAAAAGCGCGGTGATCGCTTTATTTTGAACGGCAATAAAATGTGGATCACCAACGGTCCCGACGCCGATACCTATGTGATTTATGCGCGCACGGAACCGGGCATCAGCTCCGGCGGTATTACTGCGTTTATCGTTGAGCGCGGTTTTGCCGGCTTCTCCCAGGCGCAAAAGCTCGACAAGCTGGGTATGCGCGGTTCCAACACCTGTGAGCTGGTGTTCGAAGACTGTGAAGTGCCGGAAGAAAATATCCTCGGCGAATTGAATGGTGGCGTACGCGTTTTGATGAGCGGTCTCGACTACGAGCGCACCATTCTCTCCGGAGGCCCTGTCGGTATTATGCAGGCCTGCCTGGATGTGGTGGTTCCCTATATTCACGAGCGCAAGCAGTTCGGCAAGGCCATCGGCGAATTCCAGCTGATGCAGGGCAAGATCGCCGATATGTATGCCGACCTGAATGCCAGCCGCTCTTACCTGTACGCTGTGGCCCGGGCTTGTGATCGCGGTGAGGACTCGCGCAAGGACGCCGCCGCAGTAATCCTGTTTACTGCGGAGCGCGCAACCCAGATGGCCCTACAGGCTATCCAGACTTTGGGCGGCAATGGCTACATCAACGAGTATGCCACCGGTCGCCTGCTGCGCGATGCCAAGCTCTACGAAATCGGCGCGGGCACTTCTGAAGTGCGCCGTATGCTGATTGGTCGCGAGCTGTTTAAAGAGACCCGCTAAGGCTGGGTATTTCTTCTCGCCGCCGACGCCTGTCGGCGGCAGCTGTCTCCAGCCGGGCACTGCGGCGATAAGCGGTACCCTGTGGAGGTCTTTTCTCCGGGAAAGTGAATCGGACTTTATGAATCAGTTGCAGAGCAAAATAAACACGCGCGATGCCGCCTTTGGCGAAAACCGCGAGCAGATGCAGGCGCTGGTGGCAGACCTGCGCGAGAAAGTGGAAGCCATCGCCCAGGGCGGCGGCGAGCGCGCACGGGAAAAGCACCTGGCGCGAGGAAAATTATTGCCACGGGACCGTATCGACGCACTGCTCGATCCGGGGAGCCCTTTTATGGAATTTTCCCAGCTGGCCGCTCACAAGGTTTACGGTGAAGATGTCCCAGCTGCGGGTATTATTACCGGCATTGGCACCGTCTCCGGCCAGCCCTGTGTGATAGTGGCCAACGATGCCACGGTAAAAGGCGGAACCTACTACCCGCTTACAGTAAAAAAACACCTGCGCGCGCAGACCATCGCCGAGCAGAACAACCTGCCGTGTATTTACCTGGTGGATTCCGGTGGTGCCAATTTGCCACGCCAGGATGACGTTTTCCCGGACCGCGAACACTTCGGTCGCATCTTCTTTAACCAGGCCAACCTGTCTGCTCAGAATATTCCGCAGATCGCGGTGGTTATGGGTAGCTGTACTGCCGGCGGTGCTTATGTACCGGCCATGGCAGACGAATCCATTATGGTGAAAGAGCAGGCCACCATCTTCCTGGCGGGCCCGCCCCTGGTGAAAGCAGCCACCGGTGAAGAAGTTTCCGCCGAGGAACTCGGCGGTGCCGAGGTGCACTGTCGCACTTCCGGGGTTTCCGATCACTACGCCAATAACGACGTACATGCGTTGCAGTTGGCGCGCCGCTCTGTAGCGCGCCTGAACCGTATCAAAAATCCCGGCCTGGATATCCAAAAGCCAGTGGAGCCGATTTATCCACCGGAAGACATTTACGGCGTGGTGCCCAAAGATTCGCGCCAACCGTTTGACGTGCGCGAGATTATCGCGCGGGTTGTGGACGGATCTGAGTTCGATGAATTTAAAGCGTTGTACGGCACCACCCTGGTCACCGGTTTTGCCCGTATCCAGGGCTACCCGGTGGGAATTGTTGCCAACAACGGCATCCTGTTTGCGGAGAGTGCGCAGAAGGGCGCGCACTTTATTGAGTTGTGCGCACAGCGCAAGATCCCGCTGGTGTTCCTGCAAAATATCACCGGCTTTATGGTGGGCAAACAGTACGAGGCGGGCGGCATCGCCAAGCACGGTGCCAAGATGGTGACCGCTGTGGCCACCGCCAAGGTACCCAAAATTACCATCCTCATCGGCGGCTCTTTCGGCGCTGGTAACTACGGTATGTGTGGGCGCGCCTACGATCCCAACTTCCTGTTTATGTGGCCCAATGCGCGCATTTCGGTTATGGGGGGTGAACAGGCTGCTGGCGTATTGGCCCAGGTGAAGCGCGACCAGATGGCCGCCCGGGGGGAATCCTGGAGCGAAGAGGAAGAGCGCCAGTTTAAACAGCCGATTGTGGATAACTACGAACACCAGGGGCATCCCTACTACGCCTCCGCGCGCTTGTGGGATGACGGCGTTATCGATCCGGCGGATACCCGCCGCGTGCTCGGTCTGTGCCTGGCGGCGGCCAGCCACAAGGAACCGGAAGAGACTAGGTTCGGCGTGTTCCGCATGTAAGGAACCGTGGTTGTGGCGCCAACGAAATGTTCCGGTGCCGCTTTTGAGAGACGCCCCAATCGAGGAATTACAATGAGCGATAAATTGCTGTGCGAAGTGGATAGCGAGGGCGTGGCCACGGTCATCCTGAACCGGCCGGAAATCCACAACGCTTTTGATGATCAACTGATCCACGAGCTGGCCACCACCTTTGACACCCTGGCGCAAAACCCAGCCGTACGCGTGCTGGTATTGGCTTCCAATGGCAAGAGCTTTTCTGCCGGAGCCGACCTCAACTGGATGAAGCGCATGGCGACTTATTCAGAAGAGGAAAACCGCCGCGACGCGGCTGCTCTTGCTGCCATGCTGTACAAGCTCGACACTTTCCCAGCTCCCACTATTGCGCGAGTACAGGGCGCCGCTTTTGGCGGGGCCGTGGGCCTGGTGAGCTGCTGCGATATGGCCGTGGCCTCTGAGCGTGCCAGCTTCTGTTTGTCCGAAGTCAAAATCGGGTTGCTGCCCGCCACCATCAGTCCCTATGTCATCAATGCGATCGGCACCCGCCATGCGCGTCGTTACTTTGTCACAGCGGAGCGTTTCTCCGCCGAGCGCGCGGAACAAATGGGCTTGGTATCCGAAGTCTGTGCCGAGGCTGATCTGGACCTGCATGTACAGAAATTAGTGAATGCCATTGCCGACAATGGCCCTAAAGCAGTCGCCATGGCCAAGCAACTGGCTATGTCCATGTCCAACCGGGTTATCAACGATGAATTGCAGGGCCAGACCAGCGCACTGATCGCTGCCGTGCGTGTATCGCCGGAGGGACAGGAAGGGCTGAGTGCGTTTTTGGAAAAGCGCGCGCCCAGTTGGATGAATGGTAGCGAAGGGTAATTTTTATGATTCGCAAACTGTTAATAGCTAATCGCGGAGAAATTGCCTGCCGCATTATCAAGACCGCCCGCCGCCTGGGGGTGGCCACTGTTGCCGTTTATTCCGATGCGGATGCCGACGCCCTGCATGTGCAGATGGCAGACGAAGCGGTGCACCTGGGTCCGGCCCCGGCCAGGGATTCGTATCTGGATATCGACAAGGTATTGGGTGCTGCCAAGCAGACTGGTGCCGATGCCATCCATCCGGGTTACGGCTTCCTGTCGGAAAATGCCGAGTTTTGCCGCGCCTGCGATAGCGCCGGCATTATTTTTGTCGGCCCGCCCACCGGCGCGATTGAGGCGATGGGCTCCAAGTCCGCTGCCAAGCGTATTATGGAAGAGGCCAATGTGCCTCTGGTGCCGGGTTACCACGGCACCAACCAAAATGAAGAGCTGCTGGAAGGCCATGCCAATCGCATCGGTTACCCGGTATTGCTGAAAGCCGCTGCCGGCGGTGGTGGTAAGGGCATGCGCCGTGTCGACAGTGCCGATGAATTCCACGAAGCTCTGGCCGCTGCCAAACGTGAGGCCATGAATGCCTTTGGCGACGACATCATGCTGCTGGAGCGCTATGTGGTGAGTCCCCGCCATGTGGAAATCCAGGTGTTCTGTGATCAGCAGGGCAATGGCGTCTACCTGTTTGAGCGGGATTGCTCGGTGCAGCGCCGCCACCAAAAAGTAGTGGAAGAAGCCCCCGCACCGGGCATGACTCCGGAGCTGCGCGCCCGCATGGGTGAAGCGGCCCTGCGCGCGGCCCACGCGATTGGTTATGTGGGTGCCGGCACGGTGGAGTTCCTGCTGGATGCCAGCGGTGCCTTCTACTTTATGGAAATGAATACCCGCCTGCAGGTGGAGCACCCGGTGACGGAAATGATCACCGACCAGGATCTGGTGGCCTGGCAGCTGTCAGTTGCCGCTGGCGATACCCTGCCCATGAGCCAGGATGAGCTGCAGATCAACGGCCACGCCATGGAAGTGCGCATCTATGCCGAAGACCCGGACAATGATTTCCTGCCGGCAACGGGCGTGTTGGTGCGCCACCAGCCCCCGGCGGAAGGCGAGGGTGTGCGGGTGGACACCGGTGTGCAGACCGGTGATGAAATCAGCGTGCATTACGACCCGATGATTGCCAAATTGATCTGCCACGGCCGCACCCGCAAAGAAGCCCTGGCCAAACTGGATCGCGCACTGCGTGATTATCAGATTGCCGGTGTGCGCCACAATATCGAATTCCTGCGCCGAGTGATCAATCACCAGGCATTTGCCAGCGGTTGTATTTCGACCCACTTTATCGAGGATTACGAGGCGGAAGTACTGCACCAGGAGCAGACACTGACGCCGCTGAAATGCGCTGCTATTGCCGGTTATTTGCAGCAGCGTGAAGAGCGCGATCTGCGCAATAGCGCACCTCAGCGGGATCCTTTCTCCCCTTGGCACAATGGCGATAACTGGCGCAATGCTCTGGCTGGCAGTCGCACCCAGACGGTGGACTACCGTGGCCAGCACGCTCAAATTCGCTTTGTTGCGCAGGGCGATAGCCTGCGCTGGACTTGCGATGCCTTGCCTGAGGAACAGAACAGCGGTGACATTCGCCTGCTGCCGGGACGCGACTTGATGCTGGTGGATGGCCGTCGCATGAGTTTCTCCGCCGTGGATACCCGCGATGGTGGTGCTGTATTCGTCGATGGCACCCAGGTGGAATTTAAGTTGCTGCCACCGGATATGGGTGAGAGCAATGACCAGGCCCACGGCCTCGATGCCCCCATGAACGGCACCATAATTTCGCTGCTGGTTGAGCCCGGCTCTACGGTAGAGAAAGACCAGCCGCTACTGGTAATGGAAGCCATGAAAATGGAACACACCCTGCGGGCTCCAGCCGCTGGTACCGTGCAGCAGTTCTTCTGTGCTGAAGGTGAGCTGGTGGATGGCGGTAGCCTGCTGGTGGATTTTGCCGGGGAGGAGCAGTAATGACTTTGCCCAAGCAAGTCAAAATCGTCGAAGTGGGCCCCCGCGATGGGCTGCAAAATGAAAAGCAGCCTATCTCTGTGGAGACCCGTATCGCGCTGGTGGACAAGCTCAGTGCCAGTGGGCTGTCGGTTATTGAAGCCGGCAGTTTTGTCAGCCCCAAGTGGGTACCGCAAATGGCCGCCAGCGAGGAAGTGCTGGCGGGTATCCAGCGCAAAGACGGTGTTATCTACAGCGCCCTCACGCCAAACTTAAAAGGCTATGAGCGCGCAGTGGAAGCCAAAGCGGATGAGGTCGCCGTATTCGGCGCGGCCTCAGAAGCCTTCACCCAGAAAAATATTAATTGCAGTATTGCTGAGAGTCTTGAGCGCTTCCGTCCACTGGTGGAAAAAGCCAAGCAAGGCGGTATACCCGTGCGCGGATACGTATCCTGCGTACTTGGTTGCCCCTATGAAGGCGATATTGATCCGGCCAAAGTGGCAGAAGTCAGTGCCGCGCTATTGGAAATGGGTTGCTACGAAATTTCCCTCGGCGACACCATCGGTGTCGGCACCCCGGAAGCCGCCAAGCGTATGCTGGAGCAGGTGATGGCCCGCGTACCCGTGGAAAAACTTGCTGTGCATTTCCACGATACCTACGGCCAGGCACTGGCCAATATCTACGCGGCCTTACAAATGGGTGTCGCAGTAGTAGACTCCGCCGTAGCCGGCCTGGGTGGCTGCCCCTATGCCCGTGGCGCTTCCGGTAATGTTGCCAGTGAGGATGTACTCTATATGCTCAATGGCATGGGTATTGAAACCGGCGTGGATTTACAGTTGCTGGCAGAGGCAGGGAACTTTATTTCTGAACAGCTGGGGCGGGAGACCAACTCCCGTGTGGCTAAGGCTTTGGGGCCTTGCTGAGTACTTAACTTAACTGGGCTGGTCGGGAATAATTCTCCATTATTCCCGCACAAATATGAAAAAATCAGATAGATTCATTGATTCATGCAGAACATTTTTCTGGTTGTTGGTATTTATTGTCTTGATTTTGCTATAGCCTATCCCACTGCTTTGTGCCTTCTCTTAGTCTGAATATTCTTCCGATTGCCAGTGTCGCAAGGTGCTTGCTGCTGTATCAATGACGGCATGGACTTTCTTCTATCGGCATAGGAAACAGTGGGCCCATCCATCAAGATCAGGGCCTATTCAATTGATCCTCGTTCTCCCAAAGTGCCTGGAGCTGTTCTCAGAGCCTCTGACCTTACGCTCGAGCCGATTGGTTTCGTTTCCGGCACTACCCTGGAGCGCACTAATGCTATAGCTCGCAATCGCGCAGCCAGCGCAGGGCTGTCGCCGGTATTCGATCCACTCAGGATCTACACATTAGTCTGCGCCCAGATTTGACAACAATACTCTGCGGGAGCAAATAGCTGCTTAACAAGCTCGATGAAATGGTTTAATGCCTTGATATAGAAGGTTTTTTTTGCCGAGGGCGCAGATGGAATCGCCGACTTTACAACAGGCACGCCTACACGGGTTGCAGTCACACACGCGGCGCCAGGGTATATACCACGGAGACCTATTTCTTATGCTTTGCCCTGAAAATGGCATCGTGTTCCAAGGTTAAGGGCGCGGTTGCAACAAAGCGCAGTTAATATGGACTTTTATGATCGCTTTATGGGAAATAGCGCAGATATTTCTGGATTGTTTGTCAACATGGACATGAAAGTCCAGCGCCACCTGTTGCACAATGACAGTATTCAACCGGTGCTCCATGCGCGCGGCATGTCAGATATCAAACTGCGCGCACTGGGAAAAGCCATGATCGCAATGGATACAATATCCGTCCCGAGTGGTACCGACTGTGGCTGGATGTACTGCTGGCCACTGTGCGACAACACGACTAGGAGTTCATCCCGGGCATTGGAGCGGCCTGCTATCGAACCATATAGCCGGGGATTGATATTATCCACCAGGCTTACTATGCCGGTTGTGCGTCTAAATCAAAGGAACTTGTCTTTGCCCCCGCTCTGACGGGTTTGCCAAATGTTGCCAGAGCCTATATAAACCCTGAACCGGAAGACCAAAAGACAAGTGCCGCCTCCAAATACCAGCAGAGATTGTTGCGGGGTTTGACGCTGGGCTACCATGCCCAGAGATGGTAAGCAGTCTGGAAAAGCGATAAACACAACGGTAGTTTTCCGGCTAACATTTTCCTGGCTGCTGTTCCCACGAGTATTACCTGCCGGGGAAGTGACCATTTGAGGCTGCCCGACAAGGAAACTGACATGAAAACTGTACTCAAGCACAGTATCCCTCTGGCGCTATCGCTGGCTATTGCTGCCTGTGGAGAAGCGCCCCAAAACAGTGCTGCAAATCCCTCTCCGGCCGAATCAACCCTGAATACGGCTGCAGCGAAAATGCGTCCTGCAGAGCCACTACAAATTTCTTATGAAAAATTCACCTTGCCCAATGGTCTGCGCGTTATTGTGCACGAAGATCACAAGGCCCCGATTGTCTCCGTAGGCGTCTGGTACCATGTGGGTTCCAAAGACGAGAAACCCGGACGCACGGGCTTCGCCCACCTGTTTGAACACCTCATGTTTAATGGTTCGGAAAATTACAACGACGAGTACTTCAAACCCTTCGAACTGGCCGGAGCTACCGGCATGAACGGTACCACCTGGCTGGACCGCACCAATTATTTTGAAACGGTGCCAAGCAACGCCCTGGATATGGCGCTGTGGATGGAGTCCGATCGTATGGGACACCTGCTCGGTGTGATAACCCAGGAGAAACTGGATGAGCAGCGCGGTGTCGTTCAAAATGAAAAGCGCCAGGGGCAAAACCAACCCTACGGTAAAGTCTGGGAGCGCATGCAGAAGGCCATTTTCCCTGCGGGCCACCCCTATTCCTGGACCACGATTGGTTCTATGGAGGATCTTGAAGCTGCCACTTTGGAAGATGTCCACGAGTGGTTCAAGCAGTACTATGGTGCCGCCAATACAGTACTGGTGCTGGCGGGTGATATCGATCTTGAGACCGCGAAAGAGAAAGCCAGCAAATATTTTGGAGATATTCCCGCCGGCCCACCTTTGATCAAGAAAAAAGCCTGGATTGCCAAACGCGACCAGTCGAGTCGTGAACATATGTATGACCGCGTGGCCCAGTCACGACTCTACAAAGTCTGGAATACCCCTAATCTGACCCATGAGGATGCCAATGCCATCGCCTTGGCAGCGGCAGTGCTCGGCGACGGCAAGAACTCGCGGTTATACAAACGTCTTGTCTATAAGGACCAGATTGCTACAGATGTCAGTGTGCCCTTGTACGAATTTGAACTCTCCTCAATGTTTCAAATCATCGCCAATGCAAAACCCGGCGTTGAGCTGTCAGAAATAGAGGCAGCCATTGCAGAAGAACTGCAGCGCTTTCTCCAGGAAGGGCCAACGGCGGAGGAGCTGGCGCGTGTCAATATGAGCGAGTACGCCTCCTATGCCCGGGATCTGGAGCAGGTAGGAGGCTGGAGCGGCAAGGGCGTTATCCTGGCCCGTGGGGAACTCTACCTGGACAACCCCACGGCCTACCTGGACAGGTTGAGCGTGAAGCAGGAAATCACTCCACAACAGGTACAGGCTGCCGCGCAGAAGTGGCTGACAAGCGGTGACTACAATCTGGAGGTGCACCCCTTCCCGGAATATGCTGTGGCGAAGACAGGGGCCGACAGGTCCAAGCTGCCGGAAACCGGTGATTTCCCCAGCGTGCCTTTTCCCAAGTTACAAACCGCCGAGCTTTCCAATGGCCTGAAAGTGGTGCTGGCAGAACGCCATTCGGTACCAGTAGTGGATATGCGCCTGCAGTTCGATGCCGGTTATGCCGCAGATCAGGGCAATACCCTGGGCACATCCAGCTATGCTATGTCCATGCTGAAAGAGGGCACCAGCAACCTGAGCGCGCTGGAAATCAGTGCCAAAGAGGAGATGCTTGGAGCACATATCAGCAGCTGGGCGGATATTGATACTTCCACCGTGCGTCTCAATGCACTGAAAGCGAACCTGGATGATTCCATAGCGCTGTTTGCCGATGTGGTTCTGCGTCCGGCCTTCTCCGATGATGAAATCGAACGCAAGCGCACACGTTGGATCGCCGCTATCCAGCAAGAAAAAACCCGCCCGGTGGATATGGCCCTGCGCAGTCTGCCCCCGCTTCTATACGGCGAAAATCATGCCTATGGGGTGCCCCTCACCGGTTCCGGTAGCGAGGACTCTATCCAGTCACTGGGGCGCGATGATCTGGAGGGTTACCACCAGACCTGGATCCGTCCGGACAATGCCACCCTGGTGGCTGTGGGGGATATTACCCTGACTGAATTGACACAAAAACTGGAGCAGTATTTTGCCGACTGGCGTGCACCGGAGAGCGCTCTGCCACAGAAGAACCTGGCCCGGGTGGCACACCCGGAAAAAGCCAGTGTCTATCTGATCGATAAACCTGGAGCAGAGCAGACCATGATTATCGGCGGCTTGCTGGCACCATCCGAGAAAATCGCAGAGCGCGAAGCCCTGCATATGATGAATGACATCTTTGGCGGCACATTTACTGCGCGTATCAATATGAATCTGCGTGAGGATAAACATTGGGCCTATGGCGCCTATTCTTTTATGACCGGTGCCAAGGGACAGCAGCCGCTGATCGTCTACGCCCCGGTTCAGACCGACAAAACCAGTGAATCCCTGAGTGAGTTGCAAAAAGAATTGCGCGCTTATACCCGTAACAGGCCCGCACGAGAAGAAGAACTGCAGAAGGTCAAGGATAAACGCGTCAATGAATTGCCCGGTCGTTTTGAGACCATCAATGCCGTGTCCAGTGCGGTCTCCAGTATGGTGACCTACGAGCGCCCTCTGGACTATATGGATCATTATGCCGAACAGATCCGCAGTGCAAACCTGGATACGATCCACACTCTGGCTCGCGAGACCATTAAACCGGAGCAATTTATCTGGGTGATTGTCGGCGACAAGAGCAAAATTGAAAAAGGCATTCGCGATCTGGATATCGGTCCCATGATTGAACTGGATGTGGATGGCAAACGTATCGACGAGCTGGCTGCACATTAATCTTCCGTGGAAGAGCACAGCAGGCGGTCGAAGAGTGCTTGGTACGATTTGGCTGCCTGCTGTAAAAAGCAAAGTGCACCGGCGCATTGCTGGTGTCTGAAGTGAAGATGCGCCAGTTGTTCAGCCCGGCACGCTGTCTGGTTGCCGGGTGACTGGTCACTGTCAGCGGCCAAAACTGGTATATCCCTGGATAAAAGCCAAAAAAAAAGGCCGCAGAGCGGCCGAGTCGGGGGGGATGAAATCTACTCTACTTTGACCAGGTCATAGCTTGTGAGTGCAGGGATTGATTGGTGCACTTGCTGTTCCAGCCGGTCAAGAGATGACAAAGTTGCACACAGCCGCTCTGCGTGTTGTTCAATCTGATTTGAGCGCTGCTCCAGCATTTGCTCGGCCTCTTCAGTAACCTGCTGTTCTAGGCTTTGGCCAGCGGTAAATACCGCTTTAAGGGCGTGCCAGGCGATGGTGGTGGCGGATTCCCTGGCAAGTTGCTCTATGCGCGGTTCAAATTCCTCGGATATGGTTTTGTCAATGAAATCCCCGATCTCGGAGTCTCCCAGTTGGTAGATTTCTCCCTCTCGATTGAGTCGTTCCTCGGTGCGCTGCAGCAGTTCCTTGGAGAACCGCTGCAGTTCGAGATTGTCGGGGTGGTCTGGGCCGGCCAGGGCAGTTATCGCCATGGACAGGCCGGCCATGGCGATATCCATGGCCTCCAGGGTGATCAGTAGTGTTTCCCGCCCGGCACGGTGCAGCTTCTGGCGATAGTTCTGCAGCAGTTGCTGTTGTTGCTGGTTCAAGGGAATGGGCTTTCCATCGACCAACAGCTGCGTTGGGGAGCGGAAATGTACCAGCTGATCGCCGCTATCGGTGTTTTGTACCTCCAGGAAATCGGTGCCGACACGCACCGAATAATGCAGAGATACATAGCAGTTATCCCCGGTGATGCTGGAGGCATCGTGGCCTACAGCCTGGGTTGCGCCCCCGAGCCCGATAAGCACTGAAATACCGAGTGGTTTCCACATGGAGTTTGTTCCTGCTGTTGTCGTCTTCTTCCTATGACGCAGTCTGTGCGGGTAATGGATGCAGCGTGGTGAAGAAATATTGGTGGTTGTTTTTTGTGCAGAGAGCGGGGCTTTTTACCGTGGCGCGCAGTGTGATTCTTGACGGTGACCGGAGTGCGGCAGGTAACATGGTCATGGCTGTTTTATAACGTGAATAAGATTGGGGGCAACCAATGTCTTTGAGCAGACCGTTGGCGGCACTGTGGCTGGTGCTAGTTGGGGCAGTGGCACAGGCCGGGGGCATCGTCGAGTACACAGTGGATATGCAGAAGTTCAGTGGTTATCACGACTTCTACTGGGATGAAAGCAGCGGCCGGGTACTGCTGGAAATCGAGGCGTTTGATCGAGAGCTGCTGCTCCTTACTGGCCTGGCGCAGGGGTTGGGCTCCAACCCGGTAGGTTTGGACCGCAACCAGGTTGGACAGAGCCGCTTGGTAAAATTCCAACGTGCGGGAAACAAGGTGCTTCTGCACCAGGTGAATATGCTCTATCGCGCAGAGTCGGAAAACCCCGCTGAGCGCCGTGCGGTACAGGAAGCCTTTGCTTCCTCGATACTTTGGGGGTTCGACATTCTGGCACAGGACGAAGGCCGTGTGCTGGTGGACTTCACCCCCTTTTTGCTCAGCGACCAGCACGGTATCGGGCCTCGACTCAAGCAGGCTAAACAGGGCAGCTATACGGTGGATAGGTCCAAATCAGCCATTTACCTTGCGCGCACCAAAAACTTCCCCAACAACAGCGAGTTCGAAGCACAGCTGACGTTCACAGGTGCCGAACCGGGCAAGCACCTGCGCGAGGTAGTGCCGACCCCGACCCTGGTATCCCTACGTCAACATATTTCCTTGATCGAACTGCCGGACAGGGATTTCCAGCCGCGCCGCTTCCACAGTCGCAGTGGCTACTTTCCCTTCACTTACCGGAATTACGCCGCCCCAATCGATCAGCCCCTGGAGCAGCGCTTGATCTATCGCCATCGCCTGGAGAAGAAACCGGGTAGCGATGAAGTGGTGGAACCCATTGTTTACTACGTGGATTCCGGGGTTCCGGAGCCTGTGCGCAGCGCGCTGGTTGAAGGCGCCAGTTGGTGGAATCAGGCATTTACGGCAGCCGGCTATAAAAACGCATTCCGTGTGGCGATCCTTCCGGAGAATGTCGATCCACTGGACGTGCGCTACAACGTGATTAACTGGGTGCATCGCGCTAGCCGTGGCTGGTCCTACGGTTACTCGGTGGCCGATCCCCGCACCGGGGAGATACTCAAAGGAAATGTGACACTGGGCTCCCTGCGGGTACGCCAGGATTTTCTGATCGCTCAGGGATTGCTGCGGCCCTACGGTGATGGATCTGCAGATACCGAGGCCCTGAAAGCCCTGGCCCTGGCTCGTATCCGCCAGCTTTCCGCCCACGAAGTCGGCCATACACTTGGACTTGCGCACAATTTTGCCGCGAGCGCCGAAGAGCGCGCTTCGGTAATGGATTATCCCGCGCCGCTAGTCTCACTGCATGGGGATAAGTTGCTGCTGTCTGATGCCTATGCCACCGGTATCGGCTCCTGGGACAAGCTGGCCATTCAATACGGCTATGGCAATGGGGATGATGAAGGCGTGTTTTTGCAATCCATTATCGACGAGGCTCAGGCGCAAAAGCTGCGCTTTATATCCGACCCCGACTCTCGCACAATCAACAATGCCCATGCGGTTTCCCATCTGTGGGATAACGGTAATGACCCTCTGGTGGAGTTTGCGCGTATGCTGGAGTTACGCCGCCACGTTCTGGATAACTTTTCCATCGCCGCGAACCCCAGATCGGCCCCTCGCTCGGATCTGGAGGAGACTCTGGTACCAGTGTATTACGGGCACCGCTACCAGGCCGAAGCGGTGGGTAAACTGATCGGTGGCCTGGATTACGACTACCTGTACAACGATGCAGAACAGAACAGCTATACCCTGGTGCCGGCTGAGCGCCAGCAACAGGCCATCGATGCCCTGTTGACAACGCTCTCCCCCGATTTCCTGGCCTTGCCGGAGCAGGTGTTGCAAATGATTCCACCGAAGTCTTACGGCTACAGTCGCACAGTTGAGAGTTTTCCCGCGTATACCGGTGTCGCTTTCGACGCGGTAGCCCTCGGCGAGGCGGCTGCAAATCATACCCTGTCCATCCTGATGCACCCCCAGCGGGCAGCGCGCATGAACCAGCAAAGCGCGCGCAGCAGTGAAATTCCCGGCTTCGATACACTGCTGTCTCAACTGACCGCCATGGCCCTCGACAGTGATCGCTACTCCGGATTGCAGGCCGCAATCCATCAGCGCGTGAACCACACCTATATTCAGCATCTGATGTTGCTGGCTTCCGATAACAGCGCCGCCGAATCGGTGCGGGCCAAGGCGCATTTGCAATTGGCCAAATTCCAGCTGGCATTGGGTAAAAAGAGGCTGTTTGGAGAAGACCCCCAGGGATATAGTGCTCACTATTACTTTCAGGCGAAACGAATAGAGGCGTTTATCAGCGGCGAACTGGAGGTCAAGGCGGGGGATATCAAGGAGATGCCGCCGGGTTCTCCGATCTGATGACCGATGTCACTGCAGGCGAAATAGGCTGCTGTTGCCGGTTTCGTCTGCGGGTTAACTGCGGATAAACTGTGACTTTTTAATCCAGTGGCTGCCGCGATATTTGTGGGTGGGGGCCTGGCTGCGCTTGGCCCAGAAGAAATGCCGGTTGAATTGAAACTCCACATTGTAGCCCTCCGCCAGCGCAGCGAGCGGCATGGCCTGCCAGCTGCTCTGGCGTCGCTTGCTGGTGGCCTCGAGCAGATACTCCTGGTTATCCACAATGGCGACCACCCAGGCGTGTCCCTGGCCCTTGTGGGTACCCAGTGCCACCCGTGCATCCACTCCCAATTCAATCAACCAGTCGGCCAGAAGAATGGCGTGGTCCTCACAATCTCCCCGTTTTTGGTAATAGGCCTGACGGGAAGTCTGCCAAACATCGGACAGGCCTGCATATTGTAGATGGTCGTACTGGTACTCTTTGTTCATTGCCAGAGTATAGAGCGGCACCCACAGCTGTCTGGTTTTGAATGGCTTGAAACCCACCAAATAACTGCTGGCAAAGTGATGCAGCTGATCCAGCCCGCGCGCAGAGGCAGTTGCCGCTTCGACGCCCTGCCAGTTCCATACGGAGACATGGGCGCTTTCTTCCAGGGTGCGCTTGGCCACCACGCGCTGAATGGCCTCCTCGGAAAGGGACTGGCTACTTCCCGCCACACGTACCACGCCGTGCTGGCGGTCCTGTTTCAGAGATCTAGTACCGGTATTTGCATTTGCAATCCGGATTTTTGCATCCAGTGACGCCTCCTGCGCAAATTGGGCTCTAGCACCATACAAAGTGTTGCGCAGTATTTCGGGTGCCATCAGTGCCAAAGACAGCACGATCAGTGGCAATGTCCATTTGCGCACTGTGCTAGCCTTTCAGTCCAAAAGAAATAATGATGGCAACAAAAATCAATATTGTGGAGGCAAAAATAGAGACCGCAATATTGCCGTTTTTTAACTCACCCTCAATATCCACGGTACGCAGCAGCTTTTTATCAATAGTCACTAATGCGACGATACCAATAAACAGCGCGATCAGGGTATAGAGCAGGTTGATACCAAAGTTGAAAAAGGTTGCGGTTATAAATTCCAGTTGCATAGTGTCACTAGGGTGTAATTAGGTAAATAGTCCCAAATTTATGATTCAGTCGAAATCCGGTCCGGGCGGATATTACGCACAAAGAATACCATATTGAATAGGATTTTATTAACTTGTTATGCTGTGTAAAACAAACTCACTTTTTTGATTCGGGAATCGGGGAATAATGCGTTTAATTTTTGTACTGGGGCTGTTGATACCACTGTTGTTTACCTCTGCCTGTGCGGAACGGGTAGAAGTGCCGCCGGCACATGTCGGTAAGGTGCTCACCAAGAACGGCTACAAACCCGAAGTTGTACTGCCTTCCAAATTCCGCCTGGATATGTGCCTTTTTTATTGTGATAAACTGGTTACGCTGACCATTGCAGACTTTGGCCACCTGGAAAAGTTCAAGGTCTTTATGCCCAAAGATCAGCTCAATATGAGCTTTGATGTGCGTATGACAGGCGCTATCAGTGACGGGGTCATTGATCATGTGTTCGACCGAATTCCTCCTGTGAATGACAATATCTCTGTAAAGCATGTCTACAATACCTATGCGCAACCGGTGATCAGGGATGTTGTGCGCAGGGTTGTGGCCAAGTATTCCATTAATGAGATCGCCTCCAGCCGGGAGTCACTCAGTCAGGAGCTGTTTCAAGAAGTTTCCTCTGCGCTAAAGGGAACGCCTATTGAAATCAAGCGCCTGGGCCTTGCTGATATCCAGTTCCCCAAGGTCATAACCCAGGCCAAAGAACGGGCGGCAGAACGCCGTGAGCTGATTGAGCAGGAAAAAGCCCAGTTTGAGATTCAAAAGATACAAATGGAACGGGATCTGGAGCGGGAGAAGATGAATCGCGCAATTGCCCGTGAGAAGGCGATTGGGCAAAAAGAAGTCAATGATCTCCTGGCCAAATCGGTTACCGACAAATACCTTGCCTACCGTACTCTGGAGGTTCTGGATAAAATGGCAACCTCCAATAACAAGGTATTTTTGCCCGTGGAGGCGCTGGGGACTATGGGTTTACAACATGCCGTTTTCAGTGAACAGGTAAAACAGGTGGCAGGGAAAAAGCAATAAACCTGTTTGAACAGAGCAAAGGGTGATTGGTCTTACTCTAAAACCCTATAAGGACACGCGAGCCAGATTGCGCTGACTGGGGTTATGTTTCTGAATGATCTCAGGTAATAATTCCCTGTGCGTATATCTGCTCAATCTCACCGGAACTGAAACCCAGTGATCGAAGCACACTGCGACTGTGTTCACCGAGCGTGGCGCCGGCCTTGTGCTGCCGGCTTTTGACGCCATCAAAGCGGAAAGGCGTATTCACCTGACGCAGCCTGTCGCCTTGGGACGTTGTGGCAGTACAGAGCATCTGTCGATCCTGCATCAGCTGGCTTTCTGCCGCCTCATTGAAACTCAGCACCGGTTCGACGCAGGCATCGCAGTCTGCGAAGGCTTCAAGCCAGGCTTCCAGGGTGCGCTTGCGTATAACAGCGGCAATATCTCCCTTGAGCGGTTCCTGTTGATCGTCTTCCAGAACCCGGCCTGTCCACTGGGGGTGACCAATACGCCGGAAGAATGTCTCGGCGAATTGGGGTTCCAGGCTGCCCACGGCCAGGTAGCGATCATCGGCTGTGCGGTAGTAATCGTAATAGCTGCCGCCATTTAACAATTCCAACTCCATTTGCGGGTCCCGGCCCACAGCCAGGGCACTTGCACCGCAGACAGCATTCAGGGAAAAAGCGCAATCGGTCATGCTGATGTCTATTTCACAGCCGTTGCCGGTCTGTAATCGCTGATAGACAGCGGCGAGTATCGCCATAACCGCATGGTGTGAGCCCCCGGCGAGGTCGGCAATCTGGGTCCCACTGAGGCCCGGGCCGCTGCGGCGGCGGCCGGAATAGCTGGCCAGACCGGATAGTGCCAGGTAGTTGATATCGTGCCCGGCGCGCTGCTTGAGCGGACCACTCTGGCCGTAGCCGGTAATGGAACAGTAAATAATGTCCGGGCGTATTTGGCGAAGCGACTTGTAACCGAACCCGAGCCTGTGCATCACCCCCGGCCTGAATTGTTCTATTACAATGTCGTAATCTTTCAGAAGCCGCCGGACAATCTCCTTCGCGCCGGGATTTTTCAGGTCCAGAGCCAGGGAGCGTTTATTGCGGTTTATGCTGGCATGGGCAGCCGAGACTGCTTTCCCGCCGCCTACCATAGGGGGCAGGCCGCGCAGCATGTCCGGGCGTGTCGGGGATTCGATACGCAGGACCTCCGCGCCCATATCCGCCAGCAGCATGGTGGCGTAGGGGCCGGGAAGCAGGGTCGAGAAGTCGAGGACCCTTAATCCCTCGAGCGGGCCTTTATCATGGTTCATACTGTCCACGGCCTATATGTCTTGCGACGCCAAAGGCGGAATCCGGTGTGGTGTATCCGGGTCTGTAAGGATCAGGTGTCCTTGAGGAGTTCGCGTGAAATAATCAACTTCATGATTTCATTAGTGCCGGCGTAGATGCGCTGAACACGGGCGTCTGCCCAGGCGCGGGCGATCGGGTACTCCCACATATAGCCGAAGCCGCCATGGAGTTGGACGCATTCGTCAAGGAGCCTGCACTGGAAATCGGTGCTGAGCAATTTGGCCTTGGCCGCAGTGGCGACATCGAGTTTCTCTTCGTAGTGCAGTTCCAGGCAGCGGTCAACAAATACCCGCAGCGCGGTCAGCTCACTGTCCAGCTCGGCCAGCTTGAATTGGGTGTTCTGGAAGGCGGAAATCGGTTTGCCGAAGGCTTTGCGCTCGCGTACATAGTCCAGGGTCCACTGAAGGGCGGCCTCGGCGTTGGCCAGTGCAAAGATGGCGACACTGAGGCGCTCCTGGGGCAATTCCTGCATCAGGTAGGTAAAACCCTGCCCCTCTACTCCGAGCAGGTTTTCCTCCGGTACCTTGACATTGTCAAAGAAAAGCTCCGAGGTATCCTGGGCTTTCATGCCGATTTTCTCGAGGTTGGTGCCTTTTTTGAAACCGGGGGAACGGGCATCGACAAGCAGTAGACTCACTCCGGAGGCCCCTTCACTGGGATTGGTTTTCGCCACCACAATCACCAGATCGGCATGCTGTCCATTGGTGATAAAAGTTTTGGAACCGTTGAGCGTGTAGTGGCTGTTGTGCTTGATGGCTGTGGTTCTGACACTTTGCAGATCGGAGCCGGTGCCGGGCTCGGTCATGGCGATTGCGGTGACAATATCACCACTGATGCATTTCGGCAGGTAGGTCCTTTTTTGCGCTTCGGAGCCGTATCGGACGATATAGGGCACAGCGATATTGGAGTGCAGGCCCCAGCCGATGCCTGAAAGGCCCGCGCGGGCAATTTCCTCGTCGATAATGGAATTATAGCCATAATCCAGTGCCAGGCCGCCATAGGCTTCGGGTACCTGGGGGCATAAAAAGCCCATCTCACCGGCCTTGTTCCACAGGTCGCGGTCTACCTGGCCGTCTTTTTCCCACTGGTTATGGAAGGGTTCGGCTTCATTCTCGAGGAATTTGCGTACGGTATTGCGAAACTGCTCGTGATCTTCATTGAAAACTGTTCTGGGTATCATCGTTAACACCACCATGCCTTGTTATTATCTGAAACTGTGCATTTATGGGTTCACACCGGAAATGCCTGAGTGTGAATTGCCTGTGAAACCATCGCTATCCATGCCTGAGAAAGGTTTGCGATAACTATTTATCGGTCAGAATTTGCTGTGACTCTCCCAACTGTATCAACAAAGCCGGCGGGGAAAACCTGTCGCCATAGGCCCTGGCCAGCTGTTGGGCGCGCTGGATAAATGCAGTAATCCCGTATTGATTGATATATTGCAGGGCGCCGCCGGTCCAGGGTGGGAAGCCAATACCAAAGATTGAGCCGATGTTGGCATCCCGCACACTGCGCAGTATATTTTCCTCATAGCAACGCAGTGTTTCTATGGCCATGATAAACAGCAGGCGCTCTTTCACATCCGCCATTGGCAGCTGTCTGGCCGGGGAAAATGCCTTTTGCAGACCGGGCCATAGATGCTTTCCGCCATTTTCTGGATAGCTATAAAAGCCGCCGCCCGCGGCCCTGCCGGGACGCCCCAGCGCCAGCATTTCATCTATTGCGCCATCGGCCGGGTGCGTGGGTATTGTTTTGCCTTCGCGCAGCAAATCGCTGGTGGTCTGCTGGCGAATCTTCTCCATCAGGGTCAGGGAAACTTCATCACTCACTGCCAGCGGCCCCACCGGAAAGCCCGCCAGGGCCGCGGCATTTTCGATACTGGCGGGATTGACGCCTTCGCTGAGCATCCCAATGCCCTCGTTGGTGAAGCAGCCGAACACTCTGGAAGTGAAAAAACCGCGACTGTCGTTGACAACGATGGGTGTCTTACCGATTTGCAGCACAAAGGCGAAGGCCTGGGCCAGGGTCCATGCACTGGTTTCCCCACCGCAAATAATTTCCACCAGGGGCATTTTGTCAGCGGGAGAAAAGAAGTGCATGCCGATAAAGTTGTCGGGGCGCGCACTTGCTTTGGCCAGGCCGGTGATCGGCAGGGTGGAGGTATTGGAGGCAAAAACGACCCTGTCACCCAGTTGGGCTTCGGCCTCAGCAGTGACCTTGCCCTTGAGTGCCCGGTCTTCGAAAACTGCCTCAATCACCAGTTCACAACCGCCCAAGTCAGCAGCACTGTCGGTGGCCTGGATACGGGATAATACCGACTGCATACGGGCCTCGTCAGTTTTACCGCGCTGCAGGCGTTTTTGCAGGGATTTTTCTGCATACGCTTTGCCTTTCAGTGCCGCCTCCATGGAGATATCCTTGAGCACCACCTCAACCCCTTTATTGGCACAGATGTAGGCGATTGCAGAGCCCATCATGCCCGCGCCGAGAATACCGATTTTGCGGATTGGGGTTGTCTCCACTTGGCGGGCTTCCTGGGGCAGGGAGGCACCGGCTTTTAATTCGTTGAGGGCAAACCAAAAGGTGCCGATCATGTTTTTTGCCACCTGCCCACAGGCCAGTTTGACAAAATAGCGGGATTCGATACGGGTGGCGGTCTCGAAATCCACCTGGGCCCCCTCCACCACAGTGGCCAGGATTGCCTCGGGGGCAGGCAGGCACCCTTTGGTTTTTTTCTCCAGCATGGCGGGTGCTATCACAAGCAATTGCGCATTTTCGGGGTCACTGGCATCCCCGCCAGGCATGCGAAAATCGGGCTGGTCCCAGGGTTGTAAAACCCGGTGGTGACCATTGGCCAGGATAAATGCCCGTGCCAAGGTCAATAGCTCCTCTGTATCGCTGGCGATTTGTTGGATAAGACCGGATTTCAGAGCCTGCTCGACGCGTACCTGCCTGCCTTCAAGTAAAAAGGGCAGGGCGCTTTGAATACCGAGCAGGCGCGGCATACGTACGCAGCCGCCACCGCCGGGCAGCAGGCCCAGGGTCACTTCCGGCAACCCGATTTTTACCGAAGGTGCGTTCAGGGCGATGCGCTGGTGGCAGCTGAGCGCGATCTCCCAGCCACCACCGAGGGCAGCGCCGTTAATTGCCGCGACCACGGGTTTTCCCTGGGTTTCCAGCCAGCGCAAATTGGCCTTGAGGGATTCGCAGGAGGCAAAGAAGGCTTCGGCTTCATTTTCCTGCGCGGCATAGATGGATTTGAGATCGCCGCCGGCAAAAAACGTCTTTTTGGCCGAACGCAGGATAATTCCCGCATAGTCTTCCCGTTTCAGTTGCTCAACTGTATCCTGCAGGGCGTTGGTAAAATCCCGGTCCATCACATTTGCCGAGGCGTTTGGATTGTCCATAATCAGATGGACAATATTGTCTCCGTCTTTTTCCAAGCGAATGGATTTCATGATTTTTCCCCTACACCCGTTCAATAATGGTTGCTACGCCCATACCGCCACCGACACATAGCGTCACCAGGCCGTAACGCAATTTCCGCAGCTCCAGTTCATCCAAGACTGTGCCTATCAGCATGGCGCCGGTTGCGCCGAGGGGGTGGCCCATGGCGATGGCGCCACCATTCACATTCAGCTTTTGCGGATCAATATCCAGTTCGCATTGGAAGCGCAGGACTACCGCTGCGAAGGCTTCATTAACCTCGTACAGATCAATATCCTGAACGGTCAATCCGGCGAATTTCAGGGCTTTGCGTGCAGCTGGTGCAGGTCCGGTTAACATGATGGTGGGCTCGGTGCCGACGACTGCGGCGGAGACGATGCGCGCTCGCGGTACCAGTCCCTGATCGCGCCCGGCCTGCTCACTGCCTATCAAAACGGCTGCGGCACCATCGACGATACCTGAGGAGTTGCCAGCGGTGTGGACATGGTGGATGTTTTCCAACTGGGGATAGCGGGAGATGGCAACACTGTCGAAACACAGGTCTCCCGTACCGGCGAAAGCGGGCTTCAGGTCTGCCAGCGCTTCCATGGAGGTATCCGGGCGCACCAGTTGGTCGCGGTTGAGGATCGGCAGGCCATTCTGGTCCCGCACGGGCACGATCGATTTGGCAAAGGCGCCACGATCCCAGGCGGCCGTTGCCTTTTGCTGGGATGTCAGTGCAAAGCGATCCACATCCTCCCGTGAGAAATCGCCGAGGGTGGCGATCAGGTCGGCGCCGATTCCCTGGGGGACAAAGCCGGTATCAATGGCCGTGCGCGGGTCCATGGCCCAGGCGCCGCCATCGGAACCCATGGGTACCCGCGACATGGATTCCACCCCGCCGGCCACGATCAGGTGCTCCCAGCCGGAGCGCACCTTGGCAGCGGCCAGGTTGACAGATTCGGCGCCTGAGGCACAGAAGCGGTTTAGGGTGACCCCACCGATATCCCAGTCCCAGCCCGCGGCCAGTGTTGCAATTTTGGCGATATCCGCGCCCTGCCCGCCAATGGGTGTCACACACCCCATAACCACGTCATCGATGCTGGCGGTATCCAGGGAATTGCGGTCTTGTAATCTGCACAATAAATCGGAGAGCAGGGTGATGGGTTTGACTTCATACAGGGCGCCACTGGGTTTCCCCTTTCCCCGGGGGGTGCGAATGGCATCGTAGATATACGCTTCTGTGGGCACGGTTTGGGCCTCTCTATTGCGGATTGCGGATATAACCTTAATCGTGTATGTGGCCGGTGCAATGATAAAAGGCGCCAGCGGTGGTGACGCCGGTATTGGCTGAGATAGTTTATCGGGTGAAGGCGGATTGGGGCAGTTATTTTAATTCAACCTCACCGGGCGGCCGGGCTGACGTACATTCCCAAAAGAGCCTTGTTATTTTTGCTGCCGGACCGATATTTTTGGCGGCTAAATTTGTAATGCCGGTCACAGGTTCCCCCCAAGTGTATAAGCTGGCTTTTAAAATACACGATAAATATTCAATCTGCGCATACCTTCCCATCCGGGAGGAATAAAGCAATACCGTCTTCTGGATGTGGGATAAGCAGGCAAGCAGGGAGGTTTGATTATGGTGGAAAATCTACTGGATCTGGCGGCGGGCAAAATGGGTGCTGCAGGTATTGACTCTCTGGCCCAGGCATTGGGCATTCCGATTGAAAAAAGTCAGGCTGCCCTGGATACCGGCCTCGCAACGGTTCTGGCTGGAATGCTGAACAGAGCCAGTAGTAAAACTGGAATGGGCTACCTGTTCAATATGATCAGTGACGCCGGTGAACTGGACTTGTCCTCTCTATCAGAGAGTTTTACAGAGCCGGAGAAATTCGAGGCCATTCAACAAAATGGCGCAGAAATGCTCAAGAAAGTGTTTGGCACCCGAACCGAAGCAGCGGCGGAACTGACCGCTACTACGTTGGATGGCGGGAGCGGCAATAAACTGCTCAATGCGACAGTGGTACTGGCAACTTCGCTGTTGGGTGAGCAGGTGAGACTCCACAAAATGGATCTATCTGACCTGGCCTCACTTCTTATCGGCCAGCGGGAATTCATCCGGGATAAAATACCCAAAGGCCTTTTAAACGTCTTCGATGTGCCGGATTTTGACAAACTGGGTGCATCGTTGGTGACACACGGCCATGCCAAGCCCCAGGAGCCGCGGCCCGAGGCATTGCGCCACTCTGGAAAAAAGCGCAAGCCTGTGAGTTTCAGCAGCTGGTTTTTTCCTCTACTGGTGATACTGGTGGTGCTGTATGCGTTGAACATGTGCATGAAGAAAGGAAAAGATGAAATGGCGGAGCAGGAGCCTTCAATGACACCGGAGGAATCTGCCTTTATGGAGTCCCCCTCGGAGCCGGTGGGCGACTCCCCCCTGGCCAATGGTGACGCTCAGGCGGACTCGGGATCTGATGATTTTGCCGGCAAACTGCGCGAGTATCTGAAAAATAGTGCTCGGGAGCCAAACCGACAATTTCCCATGCAGGTGAATTTTCAGGCGCGCACGGCCAGGATTGTCAATTCCTCGGCACCGGATATCGACGCCCTAGCAAAGATTCTGCAGGAGAACCCCAAGATTACAATTGCCATAGAGGGTCACGTGAAAGGCCAGGGAGATGAGATTGCGGAGCAGGAAACCTCGCAGGAGCGTGCGGATGTGGTACGTGGAATGCTGTTGCAAAAAGGCATCGCCGCCGACCGCATCACGGCCATCGGTATGGGTTCTGCCAGGTCGGAGGGAGAAGATATGGCCGGTGGAGTGGAAAACCCGTCCTTAAAGAACCCGCAGATCAGCGTAAGGGTGGTGACTTTTCAGTAATGCTGGATTGGTCGACCAAGAGGGGGTTTTTATAAGATACTTCGACTTAATTTAAGCGGTCTCAGTACCATTATTCAGTTGGCACTTAGTTGTGGACTGGATAAAACAGCGTGGCTACGAAATAGGGTATTTAATCCTTTATTGAGTATTTTTTTGTACGAACTCTAAAAATTCCTGGTGTGTTTTTCCATTGGTCCCATGGCCGATGTCCTGAAAATGTGCAATTACACCGTTGCGCCGGTATACCCCGAACAAAACCAACAGAGAGTTACGGGGTATGGTTTTTTATAGGATTAATAGTTGCGGAATTTCTCCCGGTAGGCACCGGGAGCGAGCCCTGTCCATTTTTTAAAGGCGCGATTAAAAGCGCTGGGTTCGGAAAAACCGAGTCGCTCGGCGATTTCTGCAACAGCAGTCTCCTGTTGTTTTAACTGGTAAACCGCCATATCGCGGCGTACGGAATCCTTGATGTCCTGCCAGCTGTTGCCTTCCTCCTTGAGACGTCTGCGCAGCGTTTGCGGGGAGGTATAGAGGCGCGCTGCAACATCATCCAGGGAAAGATTTTCAATACTGTTTTGCTGTTGCAGCATACGGCGTATACGGCCGGTAAAGCTGCGGTCAGACTTATATTGGGTCAGCAGGCATTCCGGTGCGCGGGACAAAAACTCCGCCAGCTGTTGCGCATCGCGTACCAGAGGCAGCTGCAGGTAGCGGGTGCTGAAAACCAGGCAGGTCTCTGACTGGTTGAAATAGTGTCTGCAGGGGAACATATCACTGTAGTCTTCATTGTAGTCCGGTGGTGGGAATGCCAACAACACACGCTCCAGCAGAATGGTGCGGTCGATCAGCCAACTGAAAAAGCGCAGCCAGATAACCGCGATGGACTCCACAAAAATCTGGTTGGGCAGCTTCTTTTCGTTGCCGTGGTGAAAGATCAGGTGGGCCTCCTCGCCGTCCTCCACCAGCCTGATCTGTAGATCGTCGCTGACCATGTGGATAAAGCGCGCGGAACGCAACAAGGCCCGGTGCAGGTTGGGGCAGCTGATACAGGCGTGGCCCATCATGGCGAAGGTGCCTGGTAGCCAGGGGCGTAATAGGAAGCCACCGGACTCGTCGTTCAACAGATCCCACTTCAGGCGCAGGAGGCTGGCCACTTCTTCCCGGCCGATGCGGCCCTCCGGGTTATCGAGCCGGGCGGGATCAATGCCACTGTCACGCAACAGCTGCTGGCAGTCCAGTCCTGCTGCTTGAGCGCCGGCCAGCAGGGCGCGCACTGCAGCGGCGAGGATCCCTGGGCCCGTTTCACGGAGGTTGGGTGTCACGCTTTCCACTCTCTCAACCCTCAATAATATGGTGTATGGCGCATGTGTTTTATCAGATGCAAGCGGGATTATGCGTAAAGCGCGTGAGAAAGTCAGGTTTATTGCCGCCGAGTGTCAGAAAGGGACAAGTCCGCTGGGCAGTACGGATAAGCTGGAATTTGTCTGGTGCTGTTGTGGTTGTTGTGTAAAAGTCTGTGGCCTGGGGCCCGCTGTTCGTTTATTGCTTAGACCTGCAAGTCATATGGGTTGGCCATTCAAGTAACCTGGTTCTGAAGGAGTAGTTGCATGCCGTCAGCACACATTGAAGCGCAGTTGAACCCGACGATCTGTCGGCGTATGTTGATTGCGTATTTAATCGAACAGATTCCCCGCCCAAACAACCCTGCACTGGAGGCGGCTACCGGCTGGCCGCGGCGTACTATACAAGACATCATCGCCAAGGGGCTGCCTGGTCATGGCACCAGGGTAACGTTTATCCAGGAAGGCGTACGCCACAATGATGGCTACTATCGGCTGTGCGACTGGGGCTCTTTTGACAGAGATTGGGTGAAACGCAATTTGCCGGCTATTTGCCGGTTACTGGAGGTTACGCTGGATTAAAACGGCACACCCGGTGACTGTGGCGTGCCGCTGGGATTGGCTATTGCGGTTGTGATTGGGGCTGTTGCAGGAGTTTGTTGACCTTTTCCAGTAAAGCCGGATTGGATTTGATGCTGTTGGCGATTTCCTGGTATTTGCTTTTCGACAGTCCTGTTTTTTCAATCGCCGCGACCATTTTGCCCTGGGCCTCCTTGTTGAGGGCCTCTGCTTCGCGAATATCGCTGGCAGCCTTGAGTTTGGGCGCGTACTCGCGGCTCAACACCACAATTGCACGATAGGCTTCCGCAAACTGTTTGAGTTGAGGTTCACTGAAAGAGACTTTCGATACCTCTGTCTGTGGCGCTGCAGGTTGCGCCAGGGAAACCGGCACGGTGAGCAGCAGGGCAGATAGCGCGAGGAAGGTTGAAAAAAACTTCATTGGGCTCTCCAGAAGGTCGGTGGACGCTTTTGCTTGTCTGGGGGAGCGCCCAGCGTCACGTAAGGGCTACCGGCTTCATACACGAGTCGGTGGGGGGAACTGGCAGGCGGCCGAGGCCTCAGTTCTGGGACATTAGTTTTAGGGTAGCCAGTTTCAGGGAGCCTGTTGTGTAATTACCCGCCAGGCACGGTTTTTTTGCCGGCAGTACCTGGAGCTTAAAAAAGGCCGAAGAGCTTCTTGCGCCTGTTCAGGGACGACTCACAGCGATTGAGCTGTTGCTGATAGTGCTGTGCCTGTGCGGATACTTTTTGGGAGACCTGCTTGAGCCAGGTCTTGTTTTTAAAACTGCGCCGGTTAAAGCCGCCGTGGCCCTCGTGATAGGCCAGGTATAAATGGTAGGTGTCATTCGAGCGGATCTGGCATCGGCGCGCACTGGTATTGTTATACCAGCCGACAAAGTCGACAGCGTCTCCGAAATCATCGCGATCCGCCCCATAGCTGAATGTGGAGCGCTGATAATCGCGCCAAGTGGAACCTAGGGCCTGGGCGTAGCCATAGGCGTCCGAGGGGCGCGGTCCGGGGATAAAGCCCAGTATCTTGCTGCGGGGTGGGCGGGCATCGGATACGAAGCGGGACTCCTGGTGCAGGATTGCCATCATGGTTGCAATTGGTGAGCCCCACTTTTTCTCTGCTCCCCTGGCGTCTGCGTACCAGCCTTTCTTGTCGCGAAAGATGGAACAGAGGTCATCGGGATTATCCGGTGGGCTGGTTGCGCAGCCGATACACAGTGCCGCGGCGGTCATCAATACCGCCAGTATCCCCTTTTTCCTGTTTTGTCGCATAGCCATAGAACACAGTTAACCGGTGATGTTTTTTACCCCTGTGCCGGTACTGAGCAGCAACAGGTCTGCCGGGCGCCTGGCAAAGATGCCGTTGGTCACTACCCCGGTGATATTGTTGATCGTCTCTTCCAGGTCAATGGGCTGGTGGATCTTTAGGTTATACACGTCCAGGATTGCATTGCCATTGTCCGTGATCACACCCTGGCGATACACAGGGTCTCCCCCCAGTTTTACCAACTCGCGGGCTACCAGCGCGCGCGCCATGGGAATCACTTCCACCGGCAGTGGAAACGCCCCCAGTGTCTCGACCCACTTGCTCTCATCGGCAATACAGATAAACAGGTCGGCACAGGCTGCGACTATTTTCTCCCGGGTCAGAGCCGCCCCTCCCCCTTTGATCAGCTCGAGTGTCGGGTTGACCTCATCGGTACCGTCCACATAGAACTGGATACTGTCGACACAGTTCAGCTCATAAACCGGAATACCGTGGGATTTGAGTCGCTCGGCGGAGGCTTCGGAGCTGGCCACAGCACCGTCGAATTTGCCCTTGATCCCTGACAGGTGATCGATAAAGAAGTTCGCTGTAGAGCCGGTACCGATACCGATGATGGAGCCGGTTTCCAGGTGTGGGGCGATATAGTCGACAGCCGCGCGCGCGGAAGCCAGCTTCAATTCATCCTGGGTCATCTTAAGGATAATTTCCTCAGCAATTATATCGGGCTTGTTTATATTATTTGATATAAAAAAGCGCAATATCGTAAAATTTATGGCAAATGTGCTTGCAAGGGCTTAGACTGGCCTGCCGAAGGTGTGCGTCTGCAGCTCCCTTCCCCCTGAGTCGCGCAAAGTAATGATACGCAACGGCTACCGAAACACGCTATGCCCAAGTCCTATATCAAGCGCATTTTAGACGCGCGCATTTATGATGTCGCTACCGAGACGCCATTGCAGCAGATGCGCCAGTTGTCCCACCGGTTCAACAACCGTATTTTGCTTAAGCGAGAGGATCTGCAACCGGTATTTTCCTTCAAGATACGCGGTGCCTATAACAAACTGCTGCAACTGCCGCCGGAGCAGCGGGCACGCGGGGTAATCGCCGCCTCTGCGGGCAACCATGCACAAGGCCTGGCTCTGGGGGCCGCACAACTGGGGGTGCGCGCCACGATTGTGATGCCAAAGACAACTCCACTTATCAAGGTCAACGCGGTGCGTATGCGCGGTGCTGAGGTGGTGCTGCACGGGGATACGTTTGACGAGGCGGCTGCGCGTGCGCGGCAACTGGTTGAGGCGCGGGGCCTGGTCTTTGTCCATCCTTATGATGACCCCGATGTGATCGCGGGCCAGGGCACCGTGGCCATGGAAATGCTGCGCCAGCACCCCGGCGAGCTGAAAGCCGTATTTATTCCGGTAGGTGGAGGCGGGCTGGCTGCGGGTATGGCCGCCTTTATCAAGTATGTGAGACCGGAGACCAGGGTGTACGGGGTTGAGCCCGAGGACGCCGCCTGCCTCAAAGCCGCTCTGGCAGGCGGTAAACGGGTACGCCTTCCGCAAGTGGGACTGTTTGCCGACGGTGTTGCCGTAGCCGAGATCGGCGAGGAGACTTTCCGGGTGCTGAGTGAAACCCTGGACGGTGTGATTACTGTGAGCACTGACGAGATTTGTGCCGCCATCAAGGATATCTTTGAAGATACCCGTTCCATCGCCGAGCCAGCCGGTGCAGTGGGGCTGGCGGGGTTGAAGAAATTTACCGGTCAGAACGGGTGTCGCAACGCCGCTCTGGCCACGGTGTGCAGTGGGGCCAATCTCAATTTCGACCGGCTGCGCTATATCAGCGAGCGCACGGAAATCGGTGAGAAGCGCGAGGTGGTGCTCGCGGTGCGCATACCCGAGCGCCCCGGCAGCTACCTGCGCTTTTGTCGGGATTTGGGAGATCGCGCCATCACCGAGTTTAATTACCGCTATGCCAGTGACGAGGAAGCCCATATCTTTGTGGGTCTGCAGGTGAGTGCCGATGACGACAGACAGCGATTGATCGGCAAACTGGAAGTGGGCGGCTATGGGGTAACTGATCTCACCGACAATGAGATGGCCAAATTGCATATCCGCCACCTCGTGGGTGGCCGGGTGCCGGGATTGCGCGATGAAGTCGTATATCGTTTTGAATTTCCCGAGCGGCCAGGTGCCCTGCGCACATTCCTTGAACACTTGGCGGGGCGCTGGAATATTACCCTGTTTCACTACCGCAACCACGGTGCTGCCTATGGCAGGGTTCTGGTTGGGCTGCAGGTTGCGCCAGCTGCCCGGAGCGCGCTTTTGGAGGTACTGCAGCAATTGCAATTCCCCTTCTGGGATGAAACAGAGAACCCGGCCTATGCCTGCTTTCTGGCCAACTGAGTCCCGCACCGAACCAGGTAGAGTAAAAGCTTTTGACAAGAATGGTTGCGCCGACCGGGAGTTACTTTTTGTGGGTTTCTTTGTGTAAAAATGCGACAAAAACCCCATAAAATGGGCAGAAAACGGTTACTATTCCATCGAATCTTCAGTATCTTCTCCGGTTGTGGAACTTTTGCTGTGGCTTGTGTCATATGCGGGGCGAAGCACCTATAACAACAAAATTGATCGTACAGGATGGTCCCAATGAAACCCGATGCGCTGACAATCGCTGTGATTGTCTTTGTCGCGGGCGTACTGTTGAGCACCAGTGGCTTGTCCGGGGTTTTTGCCTCGGAGCCGGAGCCACCAGCTGCTCTGCAGCAGGGAGTGGTTACCCGCTAGGCTGATGCCGGGGGGCGCTCTGCTCGCGCACTGAGAAGAAAGGCCGGTCACACTGTGTGCCCGGCCTTTTTTTTATCTGGCTGCTCAGGGGTTATCGACAGCGATAGATACGTTTTTCTGTCACTACCAGATCCAGGGGGATATCCCAGTTATCTGTGGGGAGGTGCTCAACGCACTGTAGCTGGTGGGCGGTACCAATCAATTGCGGACCGGCGCCGGGCAATAACTGCTTGTGTTCAAAGGTGCGATCGTAAAAGCCCGCACCCATGCCCAGGCGGGCCCCCTTCGGGTCGAATGCCACCAGGGGAACCAGTACCAGATCCAGTAACTTCGGTGCGCGGCAGGGACCGGCTGCGGGTTCGGGAATATGAAACCGGTTGCGAAAAGAAAGTGTCTCCCCATGCCAGCGTTTGAACCTTAGATGTGGCTGCGATTCCACCGGTAGCACCGGCAGGTAGAAGTGTTTTGCACGAAAGCGTTGCAATAACTGGCGAATATCCAGTTCACCGTCAATGGGCCAGTAAATGCCAATATGCCGCGCGCGCCTCATTTGCGGCAGGCGGCTTAACAGGGTAATGGCCGCGCGGGCGTGCAGGCGCTGTTGGTAAGCGCTCAGGTCCCGTCGCCCCGCACGCATACGGCGGCGCAGTTGCGTTTTGTTTTCGCTCATCTGTGGGGAGTGACTGGAGAGAATAGGGAACCCCGAGTGTGCGGCTGTAGACGGGGCCTTGAACCGTAAGGTTCAAGGTGGTGGTATCCGGAGTACATTAGGCTTTCCGCTGCACGGCGGACCTGCACACCAGCACTCGCTGGAAACCACCAGGGTAAGATTATCGGCTCAAGGACAAAGTCTGCTGGCCAGCACCCCAGGGTATGGAGTAAGTATAACCGGGAGTGGCGAGGCTGTTAACTGAAAATGTAAACCTTGCCCCGAGACACAGGCCATTATGGCTGGGACTCCTGCGGGGAGTCTATCTCTCCCAGTGCGTTTTGCACCTTATCTTTGAGCCGGTCGAGCATTTCCTCTTGCAGGGGGATGCGGCCCAATTCCGCTTTTGCCTGGATCAGCTCGTGGGCAATATTCAGAGCCGCCATGACGGCGATACGCTCAATGCCGATAACTGTACCGGAGGCACGAATACGTGACATGCGCTCGTGCAACAGACGGGCAGAGGCCTGCAGCCCGGCGCGCTCACTTTCCGAACAGGCGACCCGGTACTCTTTGTCAAGAATGGAGACAGTGACGGTTTCGGGAGTTTGGGCAGAGTCAGCCATCAGGAATCCTGCGTTAGCCCCTTGAGACGATTGATCATGGCTTCGACCCGCGAGCGGGCGGTTTCGGTATTTTTTATCAGGAGCTGGCGTTCGCGCAGCCAGTCAGCTTCCTGCCGACGCAGTTCACGATTGTCACTGGCCAGCTGCTGGCAGCGGGCGATCAGTGCATCCACAGTGCTTTCTAACGCGCGCAGCTTATCCATATTTCCTGCATTTGAGGTCGACATCGGACTCGCAACACGACAGACTGCGAGGGTTTACGCTACTATATGGCCGGCGATATGGTGGGTCAATCGCTCCACCTGCGCGGGCAATCACAAAATTCTCCGACAATGCCCGGCCTTTGCACTGGCACTGCAGTCGCAGTGTGCTGACTGCATCCCGGTTGGGAAAAAACGGTGCGCTATGCATGACCTCTGAAACCAGCCGATTTGCGCTTCTCGCCAATGCCATTCTCGCGGCTGGCAGCCGCGCGGACCCCAGTGAGTTACACGGTTTTATCTGTGGTGTGCTGGCGACAGGGGCCAAACCGGACAAGGAGCGCTGGCAGCGCGAGCTGGCCGAAATGCTCGACCTGGAGACCGTGCCTGCTGGCCTGAGCCGGGAGTTGTTGCAGTTGGCGGAGGGCAGCCGAAAACAACTGGGTGACAGCGCCTTTTCCTTTCAGT
The DNA here is from genome assembly GCF_030440425.1 of Microbulbifer sp. MI-G. Lineage (NCBI taxonomy): Bacteria > Pseudomonadati > Pseudomonadota > Gammaproteobacteria > Cellvibrionales > Microbulbiferaceae > Microbulbifer > Microbulbifer spongiae. The sequence goes on along the minus strand of NZ_CP098023.1, from coordinate 4,124,285 downwards.
TGGTACTCTGCGAGGATGGGGATATTGTCGAACGAACGCTGGCACTGGGCCACTGGTGCGCGGGTTTTTTACACGGTTTTGGTGTCGGCGGTACCGGGGTAGAAATAATGCCTACCAGTGAGGAAGCCCTGAAAGATATCGGCGCGATCTCGCAGGTGGATGCGGATCATGTCGAGGAGGGGGAAGAGGCGGAACAGCAATTGATGGAGCTGCAGGAGTATGTGCGGGTTGCAGTGCTCAATATCTTCACCGAGTTACAGGCGGGCCAAACCGGCGATGGCCCTACCGTGCACTGATACCCAGCCAGGTGAAAAGTGCAGAGGGCATTGGCAAAGCGGAATATGCCCGCCGCCGCGCCCGGCTGATGGCCGAACTGGTACCGGGCAGCCTGGCGATTCTCTCCTCCGCCAGTGAACAACTGCGCTCCCGCGATACCTATTTTCCCTTTCGCCAGGACAGCGATTTTCTCTACCTGACCGGCTTTGCTGAGCCCGAAGCACTGCTGGTGCTGGTGCCGGGGCGTGTGCGAGGGGAAACCCTGTTGTTCTGTCGGGAGAAAGATGCGGCAAGGGAGAGATGGGACGGCCCGCGCCTGGGGCCCGAAAGCGCCGCCGAACACCTCGGTCTGGCCGACGCCTTTCCCATCGGAGATCTGGACGATATTTTGCCAGGGCTTTTGGAGGGCTGCGGGCGTATTTATTTCCCCATGGGGCGCTATCCCCATCTGGACAGGCGCATCCGCAACTATCTGCAGGCCATTGATGCGGCCCCGGGCAACAGAGGTGTGCCGGATACGGTGGATTTGGATTATCCGTTGCGGGAACTGCGGCTGATAAAAAGTGCCCGGGAATTGCGCCTGATGGCCAAAGCCGCAAACATCAGTGCCGATGCACACCGCCGCGCCATGGCGCGCTGTGAGCCCGGGCTCTATGAATACCACCTGGAGGCAACACTGTTACACACTTTTGTGGACAGCGGGGCACGGGAAACCGCCTATCCCACCATTATCGGCAGTGGCCGCAACGCCCTTGTGATGCATTATTGCAGCAATCGTGCGCAATTAAAGGCGGGGGATCTGGTGCTTGTGGATGCCGGCTGTGAATATCGCGGTTATGTTGCCGATATCACCAGAACCTACCCGGTCAGCGGTCGCTTCAGCGGTGCGCAGCGGGCTCTTTATGACATCGTTCTGGCGGCGCAGCAGGCGGCAATTGATCAGGTACGGGCAGGCAATCACTGGAATGACCCCCACTCTGCCAGCGTGGAAGTGATTACGCGCGGCCTGGTGGATCTGGGATTATTGCGCGGCGAGGTGCACGGTCTGATAGAAACCGGTGACTACCAGCGCTTTTATATGCACCGCGTCGGCCACTGGCTGGGTATGGATGTGCACGATGTCGGGGATTACCGCGTACACGGCGCCTGGCGCCAGTTGGAGGTGGGAATGGCAATGACTGTTGAGCCCGGCATCTATGTGCCTGCGGATGACGAGCGTATCCCTGTGAACTTTCGCGGAATTGGCATTCGAATCGAGGACGATGTCGCCCTGACCCGTGACGGTGTGCAGGTCCTGTCCGCCTCCGCTCCCAGGGCCGTGGCAGAGATTGAGTACACCATGCGCCACGGCGGGGACCTAATGACCCGTTAATGTTTAATGCGCTATTTTTGTGCCTGCCGGCCCAGAGACTGTGGGGCGCCTGGCCCGGGGGAAACGCTTCATGAACGAGCCTCACCAGCGAACCGATGTGGCTATTGTCGGCGGTGGCATGGCCGGTGCAAGCCTGGCACTGATGCTGTCGCATTTTTGCCCACAACTCCGTGTGGTCTTACTGGAGCAGAGCGCCCTGACGGATGCTGCAGCCAGCGTCCGGTTACCCAGTTTCGATACCCGCGCCACGGCGATAGCCGCGGGCAGCCTGCAGTTGTTTCAACAGCTGGGTCTCTGGCCCGCCCTGCGTGAATACAGCGCCCCCATTCAGCGTATTCAGGTGAGCGACCGCGGCCAGGCGTTTGGCGCTTGCCTCGCTGCCGGTGAACAGCAGTGGGCAGGCTTCGAGGGTATGCTGGGGGCAGTGATTGAGAATGCAGCCCTGGGGCCTATCCTGCACAGTGCCCTGGCTGACACATCGGTCAAACTTGTTGCCCCGGCCCAGGTAACAACGGTTTGCATGGGCGCGCGGGGCGCGAGCCTGCGCTGGCGCGCCGGCGAGGAATACGCTGAGCGTCGCCTGACCGCCGGGTTGCTGGTGGTCGCCGATGGGGTTGACTCCCCCCTGTGCCGACAGCTGGGTATAGAAATTGACACAGTAAAGTACCAACAGCGGGCGCTGGTCACTACTGTTGGTCTACAGCGGGACCACAGTGGGGTTGCTCACGAGCGGTTCACCGCTGACGGTCCCATGGCCCTGCTGCCACTGCCACAGCGGGACGGGCTGTATCGCGCGGCTCTGGTTTGGGTCTGTGGGCAACAGGATGCCGAAGCGCTGTGTGCATTGTCCGAGCGCCAGCGGCTGCAGCAGGCACAGCGGGCATTTGGCTGGCGAGCAGGGCGGTTTGTGCGTATGGGGTCCCTGCAAGCATACCCCCTCAGCCTGTCCCTGGCGCGGGAGCAGTGGCGGCGCAATGTAGTGTTGATCGGCAACTGTGCACACTTTCTGCACCCGGTGGCCGGACAGGGGTTCAACCTGACCCTGCGTGACTGTTACGGTCTGGCACAGGCGATGGCAGGCGAAAGGCCGGTACAGGGATCTTCGTCGCAGTTGCAGAGGTTGGCGGCCTATGGTCGTGGCCGTCGTCTGGACCAGCAGCTGACGGTTGGCTTCAGCGATCGTATACCGGCCCTGTTCGCAGCATCGAACCCAGTGCTGCAGGGCCTGCGTCAAATGGGCATGCTGGGTTTGACACTGGTACCGCCTCTGCGCACGGCGTTTGTGCGTCAGGCGGCGGGATTTGGGCTTTAACGGTGCCCCGATCGGCACAACTGCGCAATGGGTTTGCTATGAATAGACACCGCTTGGATTTCGCCATTGTCGGCGCCGGCATGGTCGGCATGGCCCAGACTGCACTGTTGGCAGTGCGCCACCCGGGGATGCGCCTGGCGCTGCTGGAGTCCGCTCCGGAAACCGCACCCAAACCGGCACAGCACTACGAGTCCCGCGTGGTGGCGCTCACCCAGGCCTCCCGCGAACTGCTCGAGGAGGTGGGTGCCTGGGGGGAGATCGCCGCGGCGCGCGCCTGCCCCTATGTGGAGATGCGCGTTTGGGATGCCGACGGTACCGGCTCTGTGCGCTTTACGAGCCGCGATGTGCAACTGCCCAACCTGGGCCATATCGTCGAGAACACTGTGATTGTGAATGCGTTGCGCTCGCGCCTGGAGGCACTGCCCAATGTAGAGCTGGTCAACGGCTTTTGCCTGGAGAGCTGGTGGCGCGATTGCGGGCTCTGGCATCTGCAATCCCGTGGTGACCAGGTCAATGCGCTGGAGGGGCTGCGGGAGCAGCCCGAGATAGTGCGCACACGGCTTCTGGTCGGCGCGGACGGGGTCCGCTCCAGGGTGCGGGACCTGTTGCATATCCGCTGCCAGGACACCGATTACCACCAGACTGCCCTGGTGTGTGTGGCCCGCTGTGAAAAGCCGCACCGCCACACCGCCTGGCAGTGCTTTTTAAAGACAGGCCCGCTGGCCTTTTTGCCCCTGGCCGGACTCGGTGATGACAACCACTGTGCCGTGGTCTGGTCGGCGGACAACGAACTGGCGCGGGAACTGCTGATGCTGGACGACCGGGCCTTTGCCCTGAACCTGGAAAAAACCTTCGAGAGCCGGCTCGGCAAAGTGGAATCCGTCACTGAGCGTCTGTCCTTCCCCCTGCGCGCCCGCCATGCGGAGCGCTATCAGGGCCCGGGAGCCGTCCTGGTAGGGGATGCCGCCCACAGTATCCACCCCCTGGCGGGGCAGGGCGTCAACCTGGGATTACAGGATGTGCGCGTGCTGGGTGATGAGATTGATCGCGCTCTGTCGCGCGGACTGGAACCCGCCCACCCATCGGTACTGGCGCGCTATGAGCGCCGTCGTCGCGGAGACAATGCCGCCACCCTGAAGGCCATGAGCGCTTTCAAATCGCTTTTTGGTGCCGGGCAGTTGCACTGGCGTTGGCTGCGCAATACCGGTTTGAATATGGTGGACGCCAGCCCCATGTTAAAGAAACGGATCATCTTGCGGGCTATGGCGGTGTAGTGAGGGCCCACTGGCGCATTGTCGATTTGCGCCGCCGCACTTTCTTCAGGCCAGCGGGGGCGCCCGCTTGAAGGCGTCGCGCTGGCGTTGGGCGCGCCTGTGGCGGGACTATAAAAAAGGTTTTTGTCAATTGAGCCAGTGGATTGCAGTTTACTCGTTTCCCCTCTCAAAAGATCTCGGTGCCCTGGTCGGTTTTATCCGGCGCTACCAATTGCCGCTGCGGATCGTCGAGGAAAAAAACCGGCAGTTATTGCTGACGGTTGACGATCACCTCGGGCAAATACTCAAGCCGCTTTTGCAGCGCTGGGAGGCAGGGGAGATCAGTTTCGATGAGGTACAGTTGCAGCGCGTCGCGCCCGGCGATCGCTCCGGGCCCGGTGAGACCGGGGTACAGCCGCCACAGGCACCGGAGTCAGGCCCTGAAAACCACACCGGAAACCAGCCGGCCGGGTTGCAACCGGCAAGCCCGGTGTTACCGTTTTTCCCCCTGGTCCGGACCCCGGTCAGCCTGGTGTTGATTGCCCTGTGCTTCCTCGGCTGGGTTCTTTTGGCCAATCACTCCGCAGATGCCCTGTTGATCACCCCGAATCACAGTGGCAGCCCCCTGTCTGTGCACTCCTCCCTGGCATTGCATTTGCAGCGGGGGGAGTACTGGCGCCTGATCACCCCGGCGATGGTGCACTTTTCCCTGGCCCATGCCCTGTTCAACGCCCTGGGCATCTGGATACTGGGCCGGCCCCTGGAGGCCCGCGCAGGGAGTTTGGCGTTTGCCGCCCTGGTCGTGTTCGGGGCCGTTATCTCCAATGTGTCCCAGTATCTGTGGGAACCGCAGGTCCGCTTTGGCGGTATGTCCGGTGTGGTATACGCGCTTGTGGGCGCCGTAGTGGTGATACAGCGCTGGCAGCCCGCGTGGCGGGATGTTCCCTATGGTATCCCGGCTGTGGCACTGATCTGGTTGCTCCTGTGTGCGTTGGGCATTGTGACTTTCTTTACCGGCGTGGGTGTGGCCAATGCCGCGCATATCGGTGGCTTTCTCAGCGGACTGGTGATTGCCCTGGTTTACTGTGCCTTGGGAGGTGCGCGAGAATTCAACCCTGATGCCACTGTTGCCGGTAAATTATGAGTCTTTTAATCACCTATATCCTGATTGCTCTCGGTTTCTCCTTTCTGTGTTCCATCGCCGAGGCGGTCATTCTCAGTGTCACCACACCTTATGTGCGCCTGTTGGAGCAGAAGGGGCACAGGGCTGGAGCACTGTTGCGCAAACTCAAAGCGGATATCAATGCGCCTCTGGCCGCTATCCTCACCCTGAATACCATTGCGCACACTGTCGGAGCTGCGGGCGCCGGTGCCCAGGCTGCAGAGGTTTTCGGCAGTCAGTACCTGGGCATTGCCTCGGCGATCCTGACCCTGTTAATCCTGGTTTTCTCCGAAATTATCCCCAAAACCCTGGGCGCGATTTACTGGCGTCAACTGGCGCCTTTTACCGCTTTCGTGCTGCGTACTCTGGTGTGGTTGCTGTATCCGTTTGTGAAAATGTCGGAGTGGCTGACCCGCGGTCTCACCCACGGCCCCACGTTGACAGGTTTCAGCCGCGACGAGTTTGCGGTCATGGCGGAGATCGGCGAGGCGGAGGGGCAGTTGGAGCCACGCGAATCGAATATATTGCGCAACCTGTTTTTTACCTTGCGCGATCACTCGGTGCGGGAGGTGATGACACCGCGCACCGTGGTATTTTCCCTGCCCCAGGATGAGACGGTGGGTGAAGCCTACGAGGAGGTGGAGAGAGGCCGTTTTTCCCGCATCCCGGTTTTTGAGAATCGCGACCCCGACTGTGTGGTGGGATTTGTACTCAAGCAGGAGCTGCTGCTCGCCTATGCCAAGGGGGAGCGGCACAGGAAACTGGCCGAATACCGCCGCGATATGCTGATGCTGCCGGAAACCGCCACCATCTATCAGGCTTTCCAGAAAATGTTGTCGCGGCGGGTACAGATCAGTGCCGTTCTGGATGAGTACGGCAGCCTCGAGGGGCTGGTGACCCTGGAGGATTTGCTGGAGACGCTACTCGGCGAGGAAATCGTCGATGAGGCCGACAAAACGCCGGACCGACAGGAACTGGCCAAGCGGCTGTGGCGCTGGCGCTCGAAGAGGTATGGTCTCAAGGTGGATGAATCAGCCCAGCAGGAGAAAGACACCGAGGACACCGGCGATGGGCGGAATCATTCCGACAAATGATTTTCCCCAGTCAGTCCCGGCTCTCCCTGGGGGACCTGCCCGATCCGGACTTCCCCTCTGTCTTCGCAAGCGCCCCGGCGGAATCTTTGGCGGTGAACAATGATCTGGGCAGGGTTAAGTCCCGGTGGCCGCAGGGCTAACCGAGCAGATCTGCCGCGCAGCCGCGTCTGCTGGAAACGCCACTACCCAAGCCGCTAGAATACGCCGCTTCGCAACCTGGCAGACTGGGATTTGACAATGGGAAACAGAACGCCTCTCTATGACGCACATGTCGCCGCCGGTGGCAAGATGGTGGATTTTGGTGGATGGGATATGCCATTGCACTACGGGTCTCAGCTGGAGGAGCACAACAAAGTACGCACTGAGGCGGGGATGTTCGATGTCTCCCATATGACGGTGATCGATATCGAGGGCAGCGGTGCCCGCGACTACCTGCGCTATCTGCTGGCCAACGATGTGGCGAAACTGGATGGCAACCCCGGTAAGGCCCTGTACACGGGCATGCTGAATGACAAGGGCGGTGTCATTGACGACCTGATTGTCTATCTGCGCGATCCCGGCTATCGCCTGGTGGTGAACTGTGCGACCCGGGAAAAAGATCTCGCCTGGATGAGACAACAGGCGAAGCCCTTCGATGTGGAGCTGGCCGAGCGCCCGCAACTGGCGATGATCGCCATCCAGGGACCCAGCGCCATCCATCGGGCCAAGGTGGCCCTGGGTAACGACTGGGCCGCGGCCATCGACGCCTTGAAGGTTTTTCAGAGTGCCGCCCGCGGCGACTGGTTTGTGGCGCGCACCGGCTATACCGGTGAAGACGGCCTGGAAATCATGCTGCCCGGTGAAGAGGCCAGTGGCTTCTGGTGTGCACTGACCGACGCGGGCGTCGCGCCCTGCGGCCTCGGCGCCCGCGACACCCTGCGTCTGGAAGCGGGTATGAATCTCTACGGCCACGAAATGGACGAGGACATCTCACCACTGCAGGCCAACATGGCCTGGACCATCGCCTGGGCGCCGGAGGATCGCGATTTTATCGGCCGCGCAACGCTGGTGCAGGAGCGCGCGCAGGGGGGCCGGCAGAAGCTGGTGGGCCTGGTACTGGAGGAGCGCGGTGTTTTGCGCGCGGGCCAGCCCGTGGTGGTAGACGGCACGGAGGACCGCGGTATCATTACCAGCGGCACCTTCTCACCGACTCTTGGGCATTCCGTTGCCCTGGCGCGGGTGCCTGCGAGTGTCGGTAACAGTGCCCAGGTGGAAATCCGCAGGCAACTGCAGCCGGTCAAGGTGGTTAAGCCCTGCTTTGTGCGCAACGGCAAATCGGTCATCTGAGCATTGCACCGCAGGTGGATGCGTGGAAAAGAACATCTATTCAAAGGCTTAATCAAGGAATCACAGCATGAGTGAAATCCGCAATGAACTGAAATACCTGCCCAGCCACGAGTGGGCGCGCCTGGAAGAGGACGGCACCATCACCGTTGGCATCAGCGACCATGCCCAGGATGCCCTCGGGGATGTGGTGTACGTTGAAACCCCGGAAGTGGGCAGTACCCTGGCCGCGGGTGATGAGGCCGGTGTGGTTGAGTCTGTAAAGGCCGCCAGCGATATCTACTCCCCGGTATCCGGCGAAGTGGTGGCGGTGAACGAAACCCTGGAAGATGCGCCGGAAACCGTGAATGCCTCGCCCTATGACGATGGCTGGTTTTACCGTGTCAAGCCTGCGGATGCGGGTGAGTTGGACAATATGCTGGACGCCGATGCTTACCGTGCGGAGTCCGAGGGTTGATCCGGGCCTTGACCCGGTTCAGAGACAAATCAGAGCAAGCCCTGCGATCGCAATCACCCGCGCAGTGTCACGCTGCAGGCGGATTGGGTGTGCCCATTGCGCCCCGCCCAGGCTTCCCTGAGGGACCGGGGGGGCATTACAATTTGGGTCTGACCGAGTGGGCTCAGGAAGGGCTGTCTGCCGCCTTACCTTCCGCCCCGGGCAGTGCCTCCATCAGAGAGCGGCCTTGTTCCCGCAGTGCCATGCACAGTGCAATACGCTCCTCGGTCTGGGCCAGACTGCGCTCATAACCGGGGGTTAAATGCCCGTGCTTTGCGAACAGCTGCTGCAATTCTCCCAGATGCTTTCGATCGCAGAACGTGTTGGCGAATGCGGGGGTGCGGCGGCGGATTTGTGCGGGGATTTTATCCACCACCTGTTCGAAATTCTGCTGTAGCCAGGCCCAGTGCTGCGCCTGTACCCGGGGCTGTGCCATAGCGTACTGGATCAGGCCAAAGGCCTCGCGCGGGCCCATATCCTCGCTGAGGGCCAGCCTGTGGATGGTTTCCACCTGCCGCGGGCTGTCGCTGCTGCCGATGGCATTGGCGCTGGCGTTTTCAAAACGCGGATCATCCAGTGCACCGCGCAGATTCACCAGGTGTGTCAGAAATGCCTCGCCGGCATCCTGCACGGCAACTGTCAGGGCGGCAGTGTAGAGGTCTGAGTCCAGTGCCTGTGGATCGCGCGGGACTTGAAAGCCGGTAAAGGCCCTGGCCCTGTCCAGTAATTGCCTGCGCGCTTGCGGGTCTTCAGCCACCAGGGCCATAAAACTGAGCAGGGTACTGTGCAGTATCTGCCGGTCGGCCTCGTGACTGTCGGCGCTGCTGTTGAGGAGCGGCAGGTAGAGATTGCGGGTAAACTGCAAAAATGCAGAGCGCTGTGCTTGACCGAGATAATTGTTGCGGTACTTGCGCAGGTAGCGCAGCGGCATGGTGATTACCTGGCGCTTGCCTGCCCCGGCAGATTGTCGCACTACGTCAAGCAGCAGGGTGTCCGGCAGCTTGCCGGCTTCGAAGGCTGCAAAAGCGCTGTCGATAATCGACAGCTGTTCGGTGGGGGCAAACTGGTCAAAACGCTTGACCAGCGCCTGCCACTGGGCTGTGGGCAGGTTCCAGCGATAGTAACCACTACCCTGCACATTGGGCATGATCCAACCGGGGCAGGCCTCGCCGGGCACATTCAGGGTCGTATCGACCTGCGTGAGCATCTGGCAGTGTTGCACAGCGGTATCGCTTTTGTAGCAGAAGGGAATGTTCCACTGTTGCCGGGCATCGGCAATGGGAGAGCCCAACGGCTTGTAGCGGCTCTGGTGTACGTGCAGTTTGGCACGGCCAGAATCGGCACACTCCAGTGACAGATCCAGTTGGGGGACCCCCTTCTGCTCCACAAAGCTGCGAAAGGTTTCCGTCAATTCCGGGGTATCGGTTTCTTCACCGATCACACGGTAAAAGGACGGGGAATCCGCTTTGCCACCGCTGAAAGTTTCCAGGTAGCGGCCCAGGGCCGGGCGAAACCGTTCGGCGCCGAAGTAGCTGTCCACCATATTGATGACGCCGAGGCTTTTTGAATAGGTGATGGCATCGTAGGCGTTGCGGATAGTGTTGTTGTTTGTCACCGGCTCGCGGATAGCGCGGGTGCTGGCGAGGGAGTCCAGCTGCATGGCGCTGATGGCGGAGGTGGTGGCATTGAGGTCGTGACCGCCCTCGGGCTCCATAATGGTGAGAGCCAGGGGTTCACCCCAGGTGGCAAAGCCCTCTTTCAGCCACAGGTCATCCCACCAGGGTGGGGTGACCTGATTGCCAAACCACATGTGTGCGATCTCGTGGGCGTGCACCTCCACCAGGGCCAGGCGGGTACCGGGTGCCGGGTTGTCTCCCACCAGAATACGCTGTTCGCGGTAGGTAATGGCGGCAGACAACTCTGTTGCGCCGCTGGGCCACTGGGGGGCAGCAATAATATCCAGCTTTTTGAAAGGGTAGGGGCGTTGTAGCTGGGTCTCAAAGGTTTCCACCATTTTCGGTGTGATATCGAGGATATAGTGCATATCCCCGCCGCGACCATGGCGCGCAAAACCTCTTAATGGGATGGCTTCCCTGCGGTATTTATTTGGCGGGATGGCCGGGCGTTCCACCATATCGAAGGGGCCCACTGACAAAGACAGCAGGTAAGTGGGCATGGGGGGCGTGGTGGCAAAGGTGACTTTCTCAAGACCCGCACCGGCCGGCTCCCGTGCCAGCTCCGGACCATTGCTGATGGCGGCGTAGCCCTCGGGCACGGTGAGACTGATAGAGAAGGGCGCCTTGAGGCCGGGTTCGTCGAAACCAGGCAGGTATTTGCGCGCCTGGATGGATTCGGACTTGGCCAGGGCATAGGCATTGCCCTGCTCCTCTACCTTGAACAGGCCGGCGAGGTTGCGATCGAAGGCCGCGCTATAGTCGATGTGCAGGGTGAAGTCGCCGGCGGGCAGAGACTCGGCGAAAGCAATTACGGCCACGCCGCTGTCGAGAACCTGGCGGTAAGAGGCCGCAACGGTCTGGCCGTCTTTGCGCTGAGCATGGATTTTTTCCACGGTGAGATTCTTGCCGTGCAGCCAAATGTGGTCTGTGCTCTCGTCCAGGCGGATATCGATGGCAACACTGCCGTCAAAGGACGCCTGGCGCGGATCCAGCAGCAAATCGAGGCGATAGGCCAAAGGGTGCACGCCCTCGGGCAGTTTGCCTCCCGGGACATCACTGTAGTCCGCTGCCGCTGTTTCCGCGGCGGTTTGTTGTTGATGCTCCGGGGTTTTTTCTGCCGGGGCGCGAGCAGCTGCAAACAGCAGCGCAGTGGCCAGCAGGGCAAAAGGAATCTTCTTATTCATAAGTGTGGGTATTCAGTCGAAAAGCGCATTGTAACGGTTCGGTGAGAAAATACGCGCTGTGCTGAGACGAGTTGATCAGCGGGGCGGTTCAGTCCCCCGGCAGGCCACCGCCGGGGAAAGGGCAAGCTGGCGTATTCTCAGAGGTGCGGGATCGTCAGGCTGGAGGCCTCGCTGCGGCTGTAGGGCACGCGGATACGGTAATCGGTGTCCTGGGGTTTCTGGTAGATCAGGCCCTGGGTATCAATGGCCAGCACCACCCGGTGACCGGCGGGGACATCGTAGCTGGTGGTGAACAGCTCCACATCGACCCTCTGCGGCTCTCCCGCCCTGCCACCGCGCAGGGTGATGGGCGCATGGGTGATCAGCCGGCCCAGCCCCAGGGGGCCGACATCGTAGAGGTGCGCCTGCAGCTGTACGGTTTCCCGGCTGGGTTCAATCCACATTGCCAGTCTCGGCTCCCCGCGAATCCTGAGGGTTTGCCACTGGATTGGGGATTGATACTCAATCGCGTAGTATCCGTTAATGGCTAGCATGGGGGTGTAAACCGGGATACCGAAGCCTTCCAGGGCGTCGGATAACAGCGGGATACCGGTACCTGCGAAGGTGTCGGAACCTCCGTGGAATGTATTGGTCCAGCGCCAGCCATCATAGCGTTCGCCGTGCATGCCTCCATTGTTGAACAGGGTAAAGCGCGGCCGCAGGTACCAGGTGGTGCTTTCGCCCGTTACCGGGTAGTCCTCGTACTGCTCCAGTTTGTTGCTGATACGCACCGCCATATCCACTTTGGGTTCGCTGTCAATACCGTTGTCCTCACCCTTGAGGTGATGATCGAACCAGCGGAAACTGGTGGACCAGATACGACCGTCGCTGCCCGCGAGGATTTCGGTAATGGCATGGGTACCCGGATTCAGCAACAGCTTTTTGGGACCTTCCAGAAGAGAATAGAGGTGGACCATGCTGTTGGGTTTGAACAGATAGTCGGCGAAATTATTCGAGAGCAGTACGGCAGTGCCGTGCTCGTTTAACCCATCGATATAGCTAATGGCCGAGCGTTGCGCGGCAAAACGAATCACTTGCTCCAAATTCTGGCCGCTGCGCAGATCGGCCCAGAGTTGGTTCAGCTCCGGTTCCTTGCGCAGGGCGGTGTTGACCAATAGACCGCCCCAAACCAGATTGACGGTTTCATTGGGGTAGAGCGCCTCTACCACATCGGCCCAGCCGGACAGGCAGGCCACGGCCTTCACGCGGGCGTCTTGGGCGGCACCCAGCAATGAGATACCGCCACCGTAGGAAATGCCCGCCATGCCCAGTCTGCCCACGGGATAGTTGGCTTCGAGCCAGTCGATCAGCACACTGACGTCGGCGATACTATTTTCTCCGGCCACATCCACCAGGCCGCCGGATTGGCCGAAACCGCGGGTCGAGTAGCTCAGTACCAGATAGCCCTTTTCCGCCAGTGCCCGGGCCTGGAAATAGTACTGGTGCTTATCCAGGGCCCAGCTATTGGTAAAAATCACCGTGGGGAAGCCCTCTGCCGGTGGGGGTGATTCCGGTACAAAGAGATTGGCATCCAGCAGGGTGCCGTCAAAGGAAGTGATATCCAGGTCTGCAATATACTCCGGTGCCGACCAGGCGTGGATTGAGATCAGGGCGCTGCCAAGCAACGCCAGTAATCGACTTATTTTCATTGTTATCTCTCATCTGTTTGAATCATTTTTATTTTTTGACCAACGACTGGTATCTGGTCAACAGGAAAATATAGAGCCTTGACCGCTTTTGGTAGGTGGATCAGGGCAAAATTGAGAGATCTGTCTCGTTGCTTGTCGCTGCTGGCATCCGCTATGGCTTTTGATTTGTTCGATATATTTATGAATATTCAGTCATATAAAATTCACGAATTAGATAATTTATGATCGAAATGATCTTTTTTTAACCAATAAAAACCGGTAGTGTGGAGGCTCTTTGGGCGTGCCAGGGAGGCTTCCGGCAATAATGACTCGGTGACTTGAACTATGGTTTCCCGCGCAGCTGTTTGTTTAGTATTTTGTTTCGGTTTTGTGCTGACTGCCGTTGCCGCTCCACGCTATCTGGGGGAGGAAATCTGGTATGCCGTGGATAGTGACAACTTCCGGGTAATTACCGATGGTGACCCCCAGACCGTAAAGCGCCTGGTGGCCGATCTGGAGCGCTACCGTGCTGTGGCGATTGAATTACTCGATGCGACACCCGATATCCCGAAGCTCACCATCTATGCTGCCGGAGACCGCGATACCTATGCCGGCCTGGTGGGTGCTGAACTGGCAGAAATGACCAATGGACTGTTCGACACCTCGGCGGAAGGCAGCTATGCCCTGGTCAATCTGGATGGCCGCAGTGCCGAGCGCCAGCTCAAGGCCCGTGAGTTTCTCTTCCACGAGTACACTCATTTTCTCAGTTATAACGGCAACACCACCCACTTCCCCTACTGGTATAGCGAAGGCTTTGCCGAATTTATGGCGACAATGTCTTTCCCAAAGAAGGGCCGCTATGAACTCGGGGACATTCCGCATGAACGTGCCATGACACTGATGTACGCTGGCCTGATGCCCCTGGAGCCGCTGTTGCGCGCCACGGTATACAACACGGATGCGGAAGCCAAAGCCAATGTCTATGCCAGTGGCTGGCTGCTGTCGCACTGGCTGAAGATGACAAGTGGCAAGACAGAGGAATTTGATCAGTTTGTCAAGGCGTACAACGATGGTGCGGACCCGGTGCTGGCGCTGGAAGAGGCCCTCGACATGACACTGGCGGAAATTGAAAAGGCCTACGTTGCTGCCTACGAGTTGGGCGAATTTGACACAGTGACCGGAGAAATTCCCGCCGACTTTCTCGAGGCGACCCCCGAGGTTAAGCGCCTGACAAACAGGGAAGCGGTGAATGTACTGGCGGGTTTTATCGCCCAGTCCGGTTACAACCTGCAGGCGCTGGAAGACTTGATGGCCTACGCCCTGCAAACGGGTATCTACAATACCGAGCTGGTTTCCATCAAGGCGAGTGCCGACCTGCGTATGGGCGACTTCCCCCAAGCCAGCCATCTGCTGGCGAGCGTACCGGGCAATGATCGCCGACAGCCCTGGTACCTGAGTGCACATGCCTGGCTGACGGTGAACCAGCAGGCCACGATCCCCAATAAGGGACGGGATTTGCGCAGTTTGAAACGGGCCTCTGATGAATTTGCGTATCTGGTAGATAAAGAACCCCAGAAAGCCTCCCACTGGTTTGGTCTGGCCATGACAATGGAGATGCTGGACTACCCGAGGGAAAAATACCTGGAGATGCTGGAACAGGCTTATCAGCGGGCACCGCGTGAGTTACATATCGCCCAGTGGCTGGCGGAAGAGCTCTACCAGCAAAAGGATGCGGAATACTACGTGCGGGTTGCCAAACCCCTGATATTTGAAATTCCCGATGAATTTGAGAGTCAGCAAATTAAAATGCGGTTGGCGGAATTTCAGGGCAAACCCAAATCCTTACAATAGGTATGCAAGGGCGTCATCCAGCTACGTCAAGGCATTTTTGCCCGGTTATATAGCTTGCCGGGCATCCACCTGCAGAGGATTCAAGAGCAAGTGTAAAAGTGTTGTGCAAAACCGGGTTATGCCAATACGGTCTCCCTGTGAAAGCCCCCGATCACATAAAAGTTAAAATCACGCTGATCATAGAACCGCGGGAATATTTTCCGAGGTAAAAGCAATACACCTTCACAACATGAAGCTATCACGGTCAGGGGGCTCCCTGCATACACCGTTTGCGAATCAGGATTAGTGAATCGTACGCCCGGCGCGCATCACCAGATCGGAGATAGCATGGTGTAAACGCAAAAACACCATGCGAATAAATGAAGCGGTGATATCTGCCCCGGTGACCACAGCCATTCCGATTAACTGGGCCAGCCTGCGTATCAGGCGTATGACCCAGAAGGAAATATCCTTGCTGATGTGATAGGCCTTATGGAGGAAGATTGCCAGCCTGTCCAACAGGGTAAAGGTTGTGCTGCCAGCAACAACCAGGGAAATACCGGCCAAGTTACCAATTTTCTTTAATACCCAAAGCAGTGCCTCTCCGGCGATCCAGGCGGTATTCATTGTCAGTGACAGCACACCATCGGATCTCAGCCAGGCCTCAATACTTTTCTCCAGGTTTTCTTTGGGTTTCCTGTTTTTGATGGCATCCCAATCAAGGCTGGAGTCATTCGGGGAAACCGAGGCTATATACGTCTGGCTGCTGTGGCTTGTAATAGGGCTGTGGGTGGGAGTTGGTAATTGAAAATCCCCCACACCACCATTGGGTACATGTACAAACGGCCAGGTGGGCACCATGGGCACCGGGTCATTGCGATGGTAAACCCGATAAATGTTACCGGGTGTAAGCCTGCGTTTACAATTTCTGGAAAAGTGATCCAAACCAACCCTCGGGCTGCCAAATGTATAGAGTTTGACAGTTTTTCCACTGTTCAAAGACAGCCAGTCTGCGACCAGAGTGGCCAGAGCGCCCCCGAGGCTGTGACCGACGCAATGAATGGTATGGATCTCCTTGGGCAACTCGTGTGCAAATTGTTCCAGTTGCGGCAGGAGGGATTCAAAAGTGTAATAAAAACCCTGGTGTACGGCGCTACCAGTATGGAACCGCTTGATGCCTGCATTGATATCGGTGAGCGCATCATAACCGCTTGAAGTCCCTTTTAATGCGATAAAAGCCTGGCCTTTGAATCGGCCAGTACCACAGGCCGCTATACCCATGGTATGGATATTCTTAAGCAGGAAAAAGGCTCCTGTTTTTCCGCTTAGGTTGTTGTTTTTTTTGTTGTTAACCTCAAGATCAGATTTATAGACATCATAAAACAATTCCTGCGTGCCGGGTTTTTGTACCAGATAGATATCCGCAGCGAGTTGGGCACTATATTTTGGAGTAAGCATAAGCATACTGTTATCACCCCTGTTTTGTTAATGATCAAATAAATTTGCATGAAGTTTTAAGCAGCGAATTAAATACTCTCTCTGTTTTTGGATCATCCAGCAGTTCACAGCTAAGGTTTAGTGGCTCTCCTTCAAGTTCAGAGTTCTCTTTTGGATTTCTTTTTGCATATACCCATATTTTGTAAACTTGATCCATATATTGCACATTGATCACCTGGGAAGACACAAATTCTACTGGTAAAGCCTGTGTAATAGAGCTTTCAAATTTGGCCGGAAGATGGACCTTGCCACTATCATCAACCATAAAGGTGTCGATAGATTCCTTCTTCCAGTCCACCAGTCGAATAACTTTTGCTCCTGCTGCCGGTTGTCCATTTAGGGTGATCCTGAGATTCATTTCAGAAAAAGTACAGGCTTTTAAGGGATTTGAAAAAGTCATTGCGTAAGACGCCTCCGAAAAAGAGAAACTAAGCCAAATCAATGACAGAAAAATTACAGTACATCTCTTTTTACTCATAGATATCACTTTCCTGCCTGGTTGCTCTCACAGTACACTTCATTGTCGTTTGCCGGGTAATTGAAAGAAAAAATACTTCCCGGTAAGGAAAATACTCTGCAACACAAACTTCTGTGACATTGCGTTCCAGCAAAGTGGAAAATTTCTTCAATTTCTTCCACGCTGTACGTCTAATAATTCAGTTATATATTATTTTTCTGGTTCGCTATCAGTTTTCTGCAAATAATTTATTATCTTATGGTGATACAAAAATTATTTTCTTGAGGCTGTCTCATTTTTTATTTTTATTATAAGCAATTAAGTCATTTTCCGGATCGTTCGCTAGTGTGATTTCTGACCGGGTTTAACACTCTGTTGTCAGTGAGCGGCCCTTTTGTGCTTCCCTGCATATTTCCAGGCGCTGAGTGAATGTTGCGCAATCATTGTCTTCATCCCGGTTTTGCCAGTTGAATGGCAATGAGTGTATGAAAATAGCTGCCCTTTGAGGTTTTGCAATGGGATCTGCTCTAAGGTGTACCTGAATGTGATAGAGCAAATAGGCATGTGTAACGTTTACTGATATCAGCCACCAATGAGTACTGTGGGGCAGCCAACAACGAGTTTGCCTCCATGTCCTGTAGTGTCACCCATCCGTGCAGCCGGTTTGCCTTGCAGCATCACGGTGGTACTGCCCATGGCAACCGTATCCGGTGGCCCCACACAGGTACACATGCTGCCGACCGTAGCTGAAGGCATACCACCGATGATGACGGTGGGTGCCCCGGGACTCAGGACCGGCCCCCCGACATGTGGCACAGTGCCTGTGACCATTGGACAAACGTGCATATCGGTGATACGTGAGGCGGGTTTGCCCATGCATCAGTCCTCCACTCTGCCGTCGCCGCCACGGGCCAAATCCAGTCCCTGCGCCATATAGCGAACAAAGATTTTACCGGGATCAACGGGATCGGATAATACAGCTGCCAGTGTTACGCTGCCGGCTACGGCGTGTGCATACAGGTATTGCGGAGGCTCAATCACGGGCTCCCCCACCGCTGCCAGGCTTCCGTGGCACCAACTGGCGGCAGTTGCCGCCCAACTCGCCGGTGTTTTGTGTTTGGTTTTTTCCCCAAGAACCTTGCACTTCAGGCGGGCCTCCTCGCTGGGTTTCTTGGCCCAGCTCTCCGCAGCGATCAGGGCATTGACATTGTCCTCGTCGGTTGCCGGGCTTTGGATATCCCGAGCCGCGAGACAAGCCCACCATACCGCTTCACGCTTGGGCAGGCCATGGGCCAGTAATTTGATCGCATCCGGATATAGGCCGGCATTGATTAGTTGATTGATGCTGACTTCTGGTGCCGTATCCGGCACCAGGTATTCTTCAGCTTCCTCGCTTACATCGAAGTTCTTGAGAAGTTCTGCCGCTGTAAGTTCTTGTACTTTGATCAAATCGGTCATTGAGTCTCGATTCCCGTCAGTTGATCATAGTGACGCCGCCTTTCAGGGTGAGCATCCCGCCCCCTTTTACCTCAGCGGAGGCATCTCCCTTACAGGAGAGCATTGTGCCTTTAATGGTGATTCCTGCCGGAGTCAGTTTAATACTGCTGCCTCCCACCTTTAATTCAATAGAAGCTTTTGAAGATATCTTTATGGCACCCATGGCGTCCGTTGTTTGAGATCCCTTGCTTATTTTCAGGGTATGATTTCCCGAGCCAATTGTGACCACCTGATTGCCTTTGTCGACATTCAGCTTCTGGTCCCCCTTGGCAATAGTGACTACTTCACTGCCATCGGTAACGGTAATAGTGCGATCCTGTTTTACTTCCAGAGTCTGCTTGTTTTCTATTTTTCCGCTCTGGTCGTTGTGAATCACAAAGGTGTGATCCCTGCCGGCCTCCATATAAATTTCTTCACTGCCACTCTTGTCATCAAACCTGAGTTCATTGAAGGTGCTGCCTTCGTGCTCCGTTTTCCAGCCGCTTTGGGTAGCGGTGTAATTGGGGCCGGGATTATCGCCGTTGTAGACTGCACCAGTGATCAAGGGGCGATCCGGGTCGCCGTTGATATAATTGACGACAACCTCCTGGTTGATTCTGGGTACAAAGTTGGCCCCCCAGTTTTTACCGGCAAAGGACTGCATAACCCGAACCCAGCAGCTGTTTTGGCGGGAGTTCCATGGGAACTTTACCTTGAGCTGGGTATAGGGGTCTTGAGAGCTATCGGAGGCTGTCGCTTTTACCTCCAGTACATGGGCCACCTGGGGGGAGTGGATTTTCTTGGCGCAGATATTGGGTGCCGGACGCGGTAATACGGATGCGGGTACACAACTGAAAGTGTTGTGAAAGTGTGTTTCGCTGTTATTGCCATCAGCGGCGGAGATATGTACAGCGGTAACCAGGTATTTGCCCTTTTCTGTGGACAGGGGGTGATCGAAAAGGAAGCGCCCTCCAGCACCAAGACACGGACAATCACTGCGCCCATGGCTCACATCGAATAGGGCTTCCTGGGATTCCATAGCACGCTCGGCCAGCGCCTTGTGGTAGTTGTCGGTAAATTTATGTTTATGCTCACCATCGGCCTGGAAATGATTCAGGCCGTATAATCCACGCAGATAACTTGCGGCATCATTGAGCTTGCTGGTTGTTTTTACCTGCTGCTTGTTATCTTTTGTTGCAGTGAACTCGCTGTAGTCCTTAAGTTCAAAGCCTCCACTGTGATAATTGAAATTATGCCTCCAGCTGTTGATAGAATTTTTGGTGGGATGGCTGCCCCCGCCGGCATATTCTATCTGTTCGCTGTTACAATCGTAAAAATCCTGGGGGTCATCGCATAAAATAAGTTCATGCTGTCCGTCGGAGTGTTTAAAATAGTAGGATATCCCCTCTTCTGCCATAAGACGATTGACAAACTCGAAGTCGGTCTCATCAAATTGTACACAGTATTCACGAGTAATGTATTCAGCGTTTAATTTCAGTGTCAGCCGAATAACACGATTGTATTCACCCAGCACCTCTTCCAGAATTTGTTTGGCACTTTTTTTTTCAAAAATCCTGTTACAGCTGCCGAGGCTTGTGAACCACAGTCCCGGCTGGATAATAGCGCTATAGCAACGTATGCCTTCAGAGTTGACATCGTGTAATGAAAACTGGGTGACAAAGCCGTTAATATAGCGAGGTGTTTCAGAGTGATGAATAGAAACAGTGATGGGTTTGCCAACGATTTCGTTCTGCGCAATGGCGTGGTTGTCTGAAATAAGGTGAACTTCGTAGTGAAAGAGCTTGGATATATGCTCTTCCCCTTGTAACGTGGTTGCAACCAGTGCATCGGTGCCGACAGGACTGTCGACTTTTAGCATTCTTTTATCTTGATTTAGTGTTGCCATGGGCAGCCCCAACTATCCCGACGGTGCCTTAGGGAATAGAAAAATTACTGTGGACCAGCGGATCCTTGGGTGAGGGCTCGTAAAGCGCTCAGCTAAAGACCCGTAAAGCGAGGCCCGCAGGAGATTCTGCAGGCCAGCGCCCAGTACTCGAAAGAAACCGAATCGCTTACAGTGGGGTAGCCGTGGTGAGGTCGTATCCAACCCGCATATTTTTCGGATTCTTGTTGGTCTTGTCCGCATGGTTGAGGTCGGCCTCAATTTTGGCAAAACTCAAGGATATGGACTCTTGCGGTGCACCGCCTGCTGAGGCGCCAATACTGTAAGAAGAAATCAGGACGTTCTCCAACTTGTAAACTGCGTATTTTTCTACAGAGTTGGCACCGGTTTGCACTACATGGATCTCCACGGGTACACCTTCGTCACCGGTCACAGAGGCTTTGAACAAACCGCCTGAAGCGGCATCGATACGCTTGGTGAGCGTCACCTCGCTCAGGCTGGGGCGAGAGGCTTCGCGGTTGGAGGTGGCTCCGGCCTCCATGGTGATTCCACGACCAACACCAAAGTTGAAGCTGTCTACCTCGATCCAGTCTTCGTACCCTTGTGCGGTAACGTTGCCTTTATGAGATTTGTTGTTGAAGTTCATATAGATAGCCATGGGGAGTCCCTCTTTGTATTTGGCTGATGGTGTTGGTGGTTAATCCTTTACCCCTGCAATCGCGCTTTTACTGGATCAGCATCACAGTGGCAACTGGGGGGATTTAAGCAGAGGGCGCAGCAAAAAAAAACCTTATTTTTTTTTATTAAATCAACTCTGGCACCAATTAATTACAACCATTCAATGCCTGTCGGGATTACGCCTGTTTCCCGTATTCGACTCCGACCCCAATTATCGGGATGACGGTTTCTCCTGCCAGAGGATTGACTGTGGAATGAAAAGCAGGGATATATTGCGGGAATGATAATACCAAAAAGACAGCTTGGGTATTGGCAAGCTTTACCAGGAATGTTTTAAGTGAAAAAAATCGAACAGCGATTATCACTATGTAATGCTGCGTAATTGCTTGCAACAGCAGACAGGTGAACAATGGTCCTTATGGTTGTTGTGCGAAACGGTCGTATGCAAATATATTTGAATATTGATTTATTGTTGCCTATTGAGCAGTTCGATATACTTCGGGCCTTATTTTTGCCTTGCCGGATCAGCTTTTAGCCATCCACTGTTATGCCATTTGGAAGCGCGATAGTGTTTTTCCACGGAGACGGAATTGAACGATAAGACGCGTATTGTTCGACCAGGTGGCCCTGGGCCCGGTCTCGAGCAAGCTGCGGATACGCTCGCAGGGGATGGCGATGCCACTGTTGTTGTTCAACAGGAGTTTACCGGGGCCAATGATCACCCGCCTGTACGGGGCGCAAAGTTATTAACACCTTCTGAGGGTTTAGAATCTGGAATTGATGACACTGTCCTGAGTTCGACCCCAAAACAAGGCGCTGGCCCACGGGTAAAAGCGACCCGATTGGCAGGTGGCGTATCGGTAAATCTTACAGAGACAACCGGAGTAGCTGAAGCCCCTCCCGCTGATGCAATAACCAGGACTGTTATCAAGGGGCGCTTCGAACTGGATAAGTTGCTTGGTGTTGGTGGTATGGGGGCTGTATACAAAGCCCTTGATCATCGCAAATTGGAAGCCAGTGACAGCGAACCCTATGTAGCAATCAAGTTGTTGAATGATGACTTTCAGCAACATCCGGATGCTTTTATCTCCCTGCAGCGCGAAGCGCGAAAGTCGCAGACCCTGGCCCACCCCAATATCGTAACGGTCTATGATTTTGATCGCGATGGGGAGCGTGTGTTTATGACCATGGAATACCTTGAAGGTGCTCCATTGGACAAGTTACTGCGCCAGCATGCTGATTCTGGTCTTGAGCCTGAAAAGGCCCGCAAGGTGTTTTGGGATATCTCCCAGGCCCTGATCTATGCCCACTCCCACAAGATTGTCCATTCAGATTTTAAACCGGGCAATATTTTTGTTACCAGCAAGAAAGGAGCCAAAGTCTTCGACTTTGGTATTGCCCGAGCTGTATCCGAAGGGGGGCTGGCTGGCAAGAGCGGTGAGACGACCGTATTTGACGCTGGCAGTCTGGGCGCCCTGACCCCGGCCTATGCCAGTCTAGAGATGCTAAAAGGGGGTGAACCAGCGCCCAGTGATGATGTTTTTGCCCTGGGGTGTGTTGCCTATGAGCTGTTCTGCGGGCGCCATCCCTACGACAAGGTGCCAGCGGATAAGGCTTTTGAACAAAAGCTGCGACCCAGCCGCATCAAGGGTCTGAGCCGGCGGCAGTGGCGTGCGCTGCAGTTGGCTCTTGAACTCAGGCGTGAGGATCGCACAGATACTGTAGAGAAATTTGTTCAGGCTTTTTTTGTCAGCAATACCTGGAAATGGGTGCTCGGTGGCATTTTCGCTGTGATGCTGGTGGGTGCAGGAGCAGGCTACAGCCATTTGCAGCAACAGAATTCCGTTGAGCAGGCGAAAGTGAAGGCTGAACTGGAGCGAAAGTTGCAAGAGGAGCTTGTGCAACGGCGTATCGCCGATAAGAAAGAGGCGATAGCAAGACTCATTGGCCTCAGCATCCTGACACCAGCCTGGGAGAAGGATCTTCAACTGGAGCTTCAAGAATACGCCGAGCTGAATCCGGGGGATGAGACTTACCCGGATGCCTCGCGACGCGAGGTATCTGAGCTATTTTTGGCAGCAGCCACTGGCCAGTTGAATCTGGGTAACCTGGATCAGGCCGATGCCATGCTTAACAGTGCATCTAACTGGTACGGAGTGTCAAGCCAGGCCGCCGCGATCCAGTCACAGCTTGCCAGGGATAGAGAGAGCCTGCGAGCACGTCTTGAGGCGGAACGCTTACAGGCCGAACGCGAAGCTGAGCGTTTGCACCAGCAAGAGCTGCTCGCCCAGCTCCGGCAGGAAGCGGCCAGGAAACAGAGGCGGATTGATGCCGTACTGGATGATATGGAAGGTGCGCTGACCTGTGACTTCGGCATGAATGTGGCCGGTGTGGGGGCACAACTGTCGCAATTGGCAAAGCTGGATAGCGTTAAAGCCCGGCAAATACGCCCGGTTGTGGGGGAAGAATTGAGCAACTGCGCAGCCCGCCTTGGTAGAGAGGACCCGGTGCGCACAGAGCCCCTGCTAGATCAGTTCAGGGCGCTGTTACCTGGTTATCAGCCTCTCAGGGATTTCAGGCTGGACTATTGCGGGCACCTGTCCCCCGGCAGTGGCGGCAGGGGGGATCGCTACAGCTGCCATGACCGTCTCGCCGATGGCAGTTTGAGTCCCGCCATGGTGGTGGTTAAGGGAGCAGGTGGCAGGGCCCTGGCCGTTGGTAAATATGAGATCAGCAACAGCGATCTTGAGCCTTTCTGCCGGGCCACCGACCAGTGCGGGGCACTGGATCTGGGAGCCGGAAATCTTCCGGCAACTACCCTGGCTCTGGCAAATGTTGAAGCGTACCTCAACTGGTTGAGCGATGAGACTGGCTACACCTACCGGTTGCCCTCCGAGCAGGAATGGTTTGCTGCTGCCAGCGCGAAAGGCCAGGCAGAAGTTGCCGATCGCAATTGTCACCTGAAATACGGCGGCATTGAAAAGGGTGCCGAGCTGGTGCCCGCCCGGGCAGGTTCCCCCAACGCATTTGGGCTGGTGAATGCTGTTGGCAATGTTCAGGAGTGGGCGCGCGCTACCAGTGGTGAGCTACTGGTACTGGGGGGTAGCCGCAAAGATCCCATGAGCCGCTGTCTGGCGACAACCAAGCAGCTTCACAGTGGGCAGGCCGATGCATTGACGGGTTTCCGTCTTGTCAGGGATGTGAATTAGTCCGTTCCTGTTAGCATTTTATGGCGAAAGGAAATCGTGCCGATACAGCCGATGGTTGAATCAATAATTGCATGGAGGGGGAGATGCCTGGATTTCAAAAAATCAAATTGGCACTTTTGGTAAGTATCACGTTTGTACTGCCCATAACGCCAGGTCAGGCCCAGGAAGATAATGCCGGTTTTCGCAGTCGCGTAAGGGATGCATTCGACCAGAATACGCCTACGGTTAACGAACCGGATATCACCAAAGATTTTTTACAGCGCACCTATGAAGCGGAAGCTCCAAATCTCAATACCCGGATTCCCGAGATTTCCCGGCGTAATGAAGGGCCGAGGATTGCCGTAAAAAAGTTCCGGTTTCACAGATTGGAGGAATATCCAGAGCTTGGTATTGATCGCGAAATCATTGAGCAATTAGCTGAATCATTGCGGATACAATTTATGAAGGAAGATAAACGCCTTGCCAGCGGGTTTACCCTTGAGGAACTGGAAGAGCTTGCTGGCTTGCTCGATAGTATGAAGGCCCAGCTTAACCCGCAAGGGCTGGGTCCTGCAGAATTAATAAAACTCGTCAGTGTGATTGAAAGACAAAATGAGGATCGCGGGCTCAGCTATGCGGATCTTGAAGAGATTGCGGCAGAACTCACCGGTTTTTACCGGCGCCAGGGGCTTTTTCTGGCTCAGGTTCAAATCCCTGCGCAGGATGTGGAAAACGGAGTGGTAACGCTCACCGTACAAGAGGGTTTGCTGGGCCAGATTGTTGCCGATGATAACGATCAATATGCACAGGGGAAATTGGTTGCTCCTTTTGAGGATCAGCGTGGAAATCTGGTCAATCATGCAGATATTGAGGCGGGATTATACCTGCTGAATGATCTGCCTGCTCTGAATGTCACGGGCTATTTCAGTGCGGGCGAAAATCCCGGGGAGACCAAGCTCAATTTAAAAGTACGCGATACGAATCGCTGGAAAGCCTCTTTCAGGGTGGATAATCATGGCTCATTGTATACTGGTGATCAGCGAGCATACGCCACCATAGACTGGCTCAACCCGTTGGGGATTGGCGATGCCTTGACTGTCGGCTATCTGAAATCCAATCCTGGCTCAAATGATTTTGTGGGCTCGGAACTGGCGCAGTTGAAATACAGTTTTCCGTTGATCAGCCCTCGTACCAGAGTGCAGCTGTCTGCTGACTATAATGATTTCAGCCTATATGACGAAGAAAATGAAAACAATATCATTAACGTGCTGGATATTAATGGTCTCAACAAGCGCTATACTTTTTCGATAGATCATAAATTCATAAGATCACGGGATTTCAATGTTACCGGTTCCCTTGCACTGACTGACAAAGAATCCGATATTGGTGGAATTCCAGGGCTTGATAGAATTCTAAGTTTCACAAACGACCATGTGTATGGTGGTGAGGTGGGTTTCTATATAGACAGCCTTTCAAATGGTTTTCTTTCGATGCTGAATATAGTGAATACCACACTGCAATATGGTGAACACAAAAATACAGTTGAGAAAGGCAGAGGGGATAGATTCACAAAGCTATCTTTAAATACCAACTCATTGATCTTTCTGCCAATGCCGTTTTCTGATGATCACTCCAGGCTGATATTAAAAAGCCGGGCGCAATATAGCGACAGTAATTTGCCTGGATTTGAGCAGTTTTCCCTGGGCGGGGCCAATAGTGTCCGGGCTTTTTCTGTGAGGGACTTTTCCGCAGACCGGGGTGGCGTTTTATCTGCTGAATGGTATATGAGTTTTCCTGACGCCATTGATCCGGAGCTTTTCGGGCAGCGCCTGAATGATATGTTTCAAGTGGCTCTTATTGCAGATATCGGGTATGGATATGTGAACAATTATGAAGCCGGGCTGAAGGATGACTGGGCCCGGTTCTCAGGAGCCGGCATGTTGTTTAAATTTAACTGGAACGACAGGTTCTCCAGCAAGGTTTCTGTTGCTTGGCCACTGGATTCAGGTTCCTCTATACCTAATCTAACCGTTGGCGAAGATCAGCCAACGGTCTATACCGATTTCTCTGTATTTTACAATTGACTTATAAGGCCCATCCAAGGTTAAACACATTTGGCGGATCTTCACAGGTGCCGGTATGAATATCAAAATAAACAAGCCCGAATTAAAAAAAATATCTCGAGGAATTAAGCTGTCACGTGTGGCCTGTGCTGGGATCCTGGCCAGTTTGGTAAGCCCGCTGCTCCATGCTGGCCCTGAAGGCGGTGTTGTAACCGGTGGCAGTGGCACTATTGATGTGAACGGCACTACAACGACGATTGATCAGGTGACAGATTTACTGTCAATTGACTGGGATTCTTTCAATTTGAGCGAGGAGGAGTTGGTTAAATTTCTACAGCCCAATGCTTCTTCCATTGTGCTTAATCGTATTCTGGATCAAAACCCAAGTACGATTCGTGGAGCCCTCGAATCGAACGGGCATGTGATTCTGGTGAATCCTCGGGGTGTGTTATTTACAGAGAGCGCCACAGTGAATGTGGGCGCTCTTACCGCATCCGGACTTGATATGGCTCCTGAAGATTTTATAAATGGCGACTTTACATTTAAAGGTGAAAGTGGCTCTGCCGGATATGTGATCAACAAAGGGGTCATTAATGCAGCCAGTGCGGTACTGGTTGGCAAACAGGTGACAAACACCTCTACGGGATTAATTCAAGCTGACTTGGTCAGTCTGGCAGCAGCTGATGAAGCTTTCCTTACTTTTGATACTGACGGCTTGATTGGACTGAAAGTAACTAAAGAGGTAATGGAAAACGAACTTGGGGTAGATAGTGCGGTGTTGAATACCGGCACAATAAATGGTGCCCAGGTTCTGATGGAAGCCAGTGTCTCTGAGGGGCTGTTCACCGCGGCAGTTAATAATGAAGGGAGCATACATGCTCGTGGAATTGACAATAGTGGAGGGAAGATTCGTCTATTCGGCTCTGGTTCCGGTGTTGTCAATAGTGGCAGTTTAGAGGCATCTGGCACCACTGGTGGTGAGGTAGTCATGGAGGGCAACACTGCAGAGCACAGTGGCATCATTACTGTTCAGGGTCAAAGTGGTAACGGCGGCCAGGTAATGGTGCTTGGTGATGAGGTTCTTGTCAGTGGGACCATAGATGCGAGGGGATTTGTCTCTGGAGGTAAAGTTCTGGTCGGTGGCGATTTTCATGGTGACAACCCCGATGTCCGCAATGCACAAACAACCAGGCTAACTGCTGAGGCTGAAATTAATGTCAGTGGTAGAGGAAATGGAAACGGTGGTGAAGTTATTGTCTGGGCTGACAGCAGCACTTATATTGCCGGCAGTATCCGCGCTGAATCCGGTGAATCTGGCGGCGATGGAGGTTTAATAGAAACCTCCGGAAAGCAGTATCTCTACCTTGATGAGGACGCATTATTTATTTCCACCATAAGCCATGGCAGCGGAGATACTGGCGACTGGCTGTTGGACCCGGGCTGGATGGAAATTGCTGAAGCCTGTTCTGTAAATTGTATTTCAAACGCGAGTATTAGCACTTATTTAGAGAACACTAACATTGAAATAAGTGTAACCGACGCGAATACGGCCAGTGGTCCTGATGGGGATGTATCCCCCGGCTCTGGGGCAGATTTCTCCGAAGGTATTCTTGTCTCTGGTTCCCTGGCGTGGAGTTCTGCCAATACCCTGACTTTATCTTCCTTTAGCGGTATACAGATCTCTGAAACTGGGTCCATCTCTGCAGGCAATGGAATTCTGGTTGCAAACTCCGGGGGATCATTTGTTAATCTAGGCAGCATCAATGTTGCCGATTTCTCCCTAACTGTAGGGATTAATCCATTTGATACATCCCAGATTTCAGGCACAAATAATGTGCTGGGCAATATTCTTGTTTCCAATGCTGGTAGTGTCACAGCGGGAAGCGGATCAGACAAGTTTACGTTGTCGGCAGATGCCGACAGTGTTTGGGTGGATGGTGATTATGCTTTTACCACCAATAATATTGCCTTTACCGGTATTGAGGCACTGGATCTCGGGGGCGGAGAGGATATTGTTACTGGTATCGATGGGACCAGCTGGTTACTGACCGGCAATAATAAAGAAGCGCGCAACAGCGGCATCCTGTTCTCCGAGGTGGAAACCCTTACCGCCACCAGTGCCAACCTGTTGGGCACCGCGAACGATGACGCCTTTGCCCTGAACGCCGGTGGTGGGGTGGAAGCCTATCAAATGACCTTTAGCGGCCTGACTGCAGTGCAGGGCCGAGGTGGCAGCGACAGCGTAATCGGCGCCGATGGTGCCGACTGGTTACTGACCGGCAATAATAAAGAAGCCCACAACAGCGGTATCCTGTTCTCCGATGTGGAAACCCTTACCGCCACCAGTGCCAACCTGTTGGGTACTGCCGACAGCGATACTTTTACCCTGGGTGCCGGCGGTGAGGTGACAACCTATGAAATGACCTTTACCGACCTGACTGCAGTGCAGGGCCGGGGTGGCAGCGACAGTCTTGATGCCCTTGCCTACAGTGCTGGCCTGGAATTGACTGGCAGCGATAACCAGTTGCTCGCGGGTGGGCTGACTTTCGAGGGTATTTTCAGTGCAACCACAGCGCTTTTAACCGGCAGCAGTGGGGATGACCTGTTTACCATCACCGGCACAAATGCCCTGAATACCGCGAATATCGACTTTAGCGGGTTGAATACCGTCAATGCGGGTTTGGGCAGTGACAGCCTGGTGGTATTGGATCTGGTAAGCCTGACTGGTAACAGTCAGGAAGCAGTAACCAGTGGAATCCATTTTAGTGAGATCGACAGTGTTACAGGCGGCAGCCTGGTGGGCTCGGATGATGCGGATATTTTCTCAGTAACCGGTTTAAATGCACTGATTGCCAACGATATCGCTTTCAGCAATATCAGCAGCGTAGATGCCGCTGGAGGTATCGATACAGTGAATGGGATTGGTGGTGCCGACTGGTTACTGACTGGCAATAATAAAGAAGCGCGCAACAGCGGCATCCTGTTCTCCGATGTGGAAACCCTTACCGCCACCAGTGCCAACCTGTTGGGCACCGCGAACGATGACGCCTTTGCCCTGAACGCCGGTGGTGGGGTGGAAGTTTACGAAATGACCTTTAGCGGCCTGACTGCAGTGCAGGGCCGGGGCGGCAGCGACAGCCTTAACGCGCTTGCCTACATTGATGGTCTGGAATTGACTGGCAGCGATAACCAGTTGCTCGCGGGTGGGCTGACTTTCGAGGGTATTTTCAGTGCAACCACAGCGCTTTTAACCGGCAGCAGTGGGGATGACCTGTTTACCATCACCGGCACAAATTCCCTGAATACAGCGAACATCAACTTCAGCGAAGTGAATACCGTCAATGCGGGTTTGGGCAGTGACAGCCTGGTGGTATTGGATCTGGTAAGCCTGACTGGTAACAGTCAGGAAGCAGTAACCAGTGGAATCCGTTTTAGCGAGATTAACAGTGTTACAGGCGGCAGCCTGGTGGGCTCGGATGATGCGGATATTTTCTCAGTAACCGGTTTAAATGCACTGATTGCCAACGATATCGCTTTCAGCAATATCAGCAGCGTAGATGCCGCTGGAGGTATCGATACAGTGAATGGGATTGGTGGTGCCGACTGGTTACTGACCGGCAATAATAAAGAAGCCAGCAACAGCGGTATCCTGTTCTCCGAGGTGGAAACCCTTACCGCCACCAGTGCCAACCTGTTGGGCACCGCGAACGATGACGCCTTTGCCCTGAACGCCGGTGGTGGGGTGGAAGCCTATCAAATGACCTTTAGCGGCCTGACTGCAGTGCAGGGCCGGGGTGGCAGCGACAGTCTTGATGCCCTTGCCTACAGTGCTGGCCTGGAATTGACTGGCAGCGATAACCAGTTGCTAGCGGGTGGGCTGACTTTCGAGGGTATTTTCAGTGCAACCACAGCGCTTTTAACCGGCAGCAGTGGGGATGACCTGTTTACCATCACTGGCACCAATACCCTGAATGCCGCAAACATCAACTTCAGCGAAGTGGATACCGTCAATGCGGGTTTGGGCAGTGACAGCCTGGTGGTATTGGATCTGGTAAGCCTGACTGGTAACAGTCAGGAAGCAGTAACCAGTGGAATCCGTTTTAGCGAGATTAACAGTGTTACAGGCGGCAGCCTGGTGGGCTCGGATGATGCGGATATTTTCTCAGTAACCGGTTTAAATGCACTGATTGCCAACGATATCGCTTTCAGCAATATCAGCAGCGTAGATGCCGCTGGAGGTATCGATACAGTGAATGGGATTGGTGGTGCCGACTGGTTACTGACCGGCAATAATAAAGAAGCCAGCAACAGCGGTATCCTGTTCTCCGAGGTGGAAACCCTTACCGCCACCAGTGCCAACCTGTTGGGTACTGCCGACAGCGATACTTTTACCCTGGGTGCCGGCGGTGAGGTGACAACCTATGAAATGACCTTTACCGGCCTGACTGCAGTGCAGGGCCGGGGTGGCAGCGACAGTCTTGATGCCCTTGCCTACAGTGCTGGCCTGGAATTGACTGGCAGCGATAACCAGTTGCTCGCGGGTGGGCTGACTTTCGAGGGTATTTTCAGTGCAACCACAGTGCTTTTAACCGGCAGCAGTGGGGATGACCTGTTTACCATCACCGGCACAAATGCCCTGAATACCGCGAATATCGACTTTAGCGGGTTGAATACCGTCAATGCGGGTTTGGGCAGTGACAGCCTGGTGGTATTGGATCTGGTAAGCCTGACTGGTAACAGTCAGGAAGCAGTAACCAGTGGAATCCATTTTAGTGAGATCGACAGTGTTACAGGCGGCAGCCTGGTGGGCTCGGATGATGCGGATATTTTCTCAGTAACCGGTTTAAATGCACTGATTGCCAACGATATCGCTTTCAGCAATATCAGCAGCGTAGATGCCGCTGGAGGTATCGATACAGTGAATGGGATTGGTGGTGCCGACTGGTTACTGACTGGCAATAATAAAGAAGCGCGCAACAGCGGCATCCTGTTCTCCGATGTGGAAACCCTTACCGCCACCAGTGCCAACCTGTTGGGCACCGCGAACGATGACGCCTTTGCCCTGAACGCCGGTGGTGGGGTGGAAGTTTACGAAATGACCTTTAGCGGCCTGACTGCAGTGCAGGGCCGGGGCGGCAGCGACAGCCTTAACGCGCTTGCCTACATTGATGGTCTGGAATTGACTGGCAGCGATAACCAGTTGCTCGCGGGTGGGCTGACTTTCGAGGGTATTTTCAGTGCAACCACAGCGCTTTTAACCGGCAGCAGTGGGGATGACCAGTTTACCATCACCGGCACAAATTCCCTGAATGCCGCAAATATCGACTTTAGCGGGTTGAATAACGTCAATGCAGGTTTGGGCAGTAACAGCCTGGTGGCATTGGATCTGGTAAGCCTGACTGGCAACAGCCAGGAAGTGGTAACCAGTGCTATCCATTTTAGCGAGATCGACAGGGTGACAGGCAGTAGCCTGGCGGGTTCGGATAACGCGGATACGTTTTCAGTAACCGGTTTAAATACCCTGATTGCCAACGATATCGCTTTCAGCAGTATCAGCAGCGTAGATGCCGCTGGAGGTATCGATACAGTGAATGGGATTGGTGCTGCCGACTGGTTACTGACCGGCAATAATAAAGAAGCGCGCAACAGCGGTATCCTGTTTTCCGATGTGGAAACCCTCACCGCCACCAGTGCCAACCTGTTGGGCACCGCGAACGATGACGCCTTTGCCCTGAACGCCAGTGGTGGGGTGGAAGCCTATCAAATGACCTTTACCGGCCTGACTGCAGTGCAGGGCCGGGGTGGCAGCGACAGCCTTAACGCGCTTGCCTATAGCGATGGTTTGACTTTGGCTGGCAGAGATAATGCGCTTGCCGCGGGTGGGCTGACTTTCGAGGGTATTTTCAGTGCAATCACAGCGCTTTTAACCGGCAGCAGTGGAGATGACCAGTTTACCATCACTGGCACCAATACCCTGAATGCCGCAAACATCAACTTCAGCGAAGTGGGTACCGTCAATGCGGGTTTGGGCAGTAACAGCCTGGCGGGCTCGGATGATGCGGATATTTTCTCAGTAACCGGTTTAAATGCACTGATGGCCAACGATATCGCTTTCAGCAATATCAGCAGCGTAGATGCCGCTGGAGGTATCGATACAGTGAATGGGATTGGTGGTGCCGACTGGTTACTGACTGGCAATAATAAAGAAGCCAGCAACAGCGGCATCCTGTTTTCCGATGTGGAAACCCTTACCGCCACCAGTGCCAACCTGTTGGGTACTGCCGACAGCGATACCTTTACCCTGGGTGCCGGCGGTGAGGTGGCAACCTATGAAATGACCTTTACCGGCCTGACTGCAGTGCAGGGCCGGGGCGGCAGCGACAGCCTTAACGCGCTTGCCTACATTGATGGCCTGGAATTGACTGGCAGCGATAACCAGTTGCTCGCGGGTGGGCTGACTTTCGAGGGTATTTTCAGTGCAACCACAGTGCTTTTAACCGGCAGCAGTGGGGATGACCTGTTTACCATCACCGGCACAAATTCCCTGAATACAGCGAACATCAACTTCAGCGAAGTGAATACCGTCAATGCGGGTTTGGGCAGTGACAGCCTGGTGGTATTGGATCTGGTAAGCCTGACTGGTAACAGTCAGGAAGCAGTAACCAGTGGAATCCGTTTTAGCGAGATTAACAGTGTTACAGGCGGCAGCCTGGTGGGCTCGGATGATGCGGATATTTTCTCAGTAACCGGTTTAAATGCACTGATTGCCAACGATATCGCTTTCAGCAATATCAGCAGCGTAGATGCCGCTGGAGGTATCGATACAGTGAATGGGATTGGTGGTGCCGACTGGTTACTGACCGGCAATAATAAAGAAGCCAGCAACAGCGGTATCCTGTTCTCCGAGGTGGAAACCCTTACCGCCACCAGTGCCAACCTGTTGGGTACTGCCGACAGCGATACTTTTACCCTGGGTGCCGGCGGTGAGGTGACAACCTATGAAATGACCTTTACCGGCCTGACTGCAGTGCAGGGCCGGGGTGGCAGCGACAGTCTTGATGCCCTTGCCTACAGTGCTGGCCTGGAATTGACTGGCAGCGATAACCAGTTGCTAGCGGGTGGGCTGACTTTCGAGGGTATTTTCAGTGCAACCACAGCGCTTTTAACCGGCAGCAGTGGGGATGACCTGTTTACCATCACTGGCACCAATACCCTGAATGCCGCAAACATCAACTTCAGCGAAGTGGATACCGTCAATGCGGGTTTGGGCAGTGACAGCCTGGTGGCACTGGATCTGGTAAGCCTGACTGGCAACAGCCAGGAAGTGGTAACCAGTGCTATCCGTTTTAGCGAGATCGACAGTGTTACAGGCAGTAGCCTGGCGGGTTCGGATAACGCGGACAGGTTCGAGATTACCGACCTGAATGCGCTGATGGCCAATGATATTGCCTTTAATGGTATCAGCAGTGTAAATGCCCTTGGCGGTATCGACACGGTCAACGGAGCCGATAGCGCCGACTGGTTACTGACCGGCAATACTAAAGAAGCCAGCAACAGCGGCATCCTGTTTTCCGATGTGGAAACCCTGACTGCTATAAATGCCAATCTGCTGGGTACTGCCAACAGCGATACCTTTACCCTGGGTGCCGGCGGTGAGGTGGCAACCTATGAAATGACCTTTACCGGCCTGTCTGCAGTGCAGGGCCGGGGCGGTATCGACAGCCTTAACGCGCTTGCCTATAGCGATGGTTTGACTTTAGCTGGCAGAGATAATGCGCTTGCCGCGGGTGGGCTGACTTTCGAGGGTATTTTCAGTGCAACCACAGCGCTTTTAACCGGCAGCAGTGAGGATGACCAGTTTACCATCACCGGCACAAATTCCCTGAATGCCGCAAATATCGACTTTAGCGGGTTGAATAACGTCAATGCAGGTTTGGGCAGTAACAGCCTGGTGGCATTGGATCTGGTAAGCCTGACTGGCAACAGCCAGGAAGTGGTAACCAGTGCTATCCATTTTAGCGAGATCGACAGGGTGACAGGCAGTAGCCTGGCGGGTTCGGATAACGCGGATACGTTTTCAGTAACCGGTTTAAATACCCTGATTGCCAACGATATCGCTTTCAGCAGTATCAGCAGCGTAGATGCCGCTGGAGGTATCGATACAGTGAATGGGATTGGTGCTGCCGACTGGTTACTGACCGGCAATAATAAAGAAGCGCGCAACAGCGGTATCCTGTTTTCCGATGTGGAAACCCTCACCGCCACCAGTGCCAACCTGTTGGGCACCGCGAACGATGACGCCTTTGCCCTGAACGCCAGTGGTGGGGTGGAAGCCTATCAAATGACCTTTACCGGCCTGACTGCAGTGCAGGGCCGGGGTGGCAGCGACAGCCTTAACGCGCTTGCCTATAGCGATGGTTTGACTTTGGCTGGCAGAGATAATGCGCTTGCCGCGGGTGGGCTGACTTTCGAGGGTATTTTCAGTGCAATCACAGCGCTTTTAACCGGCAGCAGTGGAGATGACCAGTTTACCATCACTGGCACCAATACCCTGAATGCCGCAAACATCAACTTCAGCGAAGTGGGTACCGTCAATGCGGGTTTGGGCAGTAACAGCCTGGCGGGCTCGGATGATGCGGATATTTTCTCAGTAACCGGTTTAAATGCACTGATGGCCAACGATATCGCTTTCAGCAATATCAGCAGCGTAGATGCCGCTGGAGGTATCGATACAGTGAATGGGATTGGTGGTGCCGACTGGTTACTGACTGGCAATAATAAAGAAGCCAGCAACAGCGGCATCCTGTTTTCCGATGTGGAAACCCTTACCGCCACCAGTGCCAACCTGTTGGGTACTGCCGACAGCGATACCTTTACCCTGGGTGCCGGCGGTGAGGTGGCAACCTATGAAATGACCTTTACCGGCCTGACTGCAGTGCAGGGCCGGGGCGGCAGCGACAGCCTTAACGCGCTTGCCTACATTGATGGCCTGGAATTGACTGGCAGCGATAACCAGTTGCTCGCGGGTGGGCTGACTTTCGAGGGTATTTTCAGTGCAACCACAGTGCTTTTAACCGGCAGCAGTGGGGATGACCTGTTTACCATCACCGGCACAAATGCCCTGAATACCGCGAATATCGACTTTAGCGGGTTGAATACCGTCAATGCGGGTTTGGGCAGTGACAGCCTGGTGGCACTGGATCTGGTAACCCTGACTGGCAATAGCCAGGAAGTGGTAACCAGTGGAATCCGTTTTAATGAGATCGACAGTGTTACAGGCGACAGCCTGGCGGGCTCGGATGATGCGGATATTTTCTCAGTAACCGGTTTAAATGCACTGATGGCCAATGATATTGCCTTTAATGGTATCAGCAGCGTAGATGCCGCTGGAGGTATCGATACAGTGAATGGGATTGGTGCTGCCGACTGGTTACTGACTGGCAATAATAAAGAAGCGCGCAACAGCGGTATCCTGTTCTCCGAGGTGGAAACCCTTACCGCCACCAGTGCCAACCTGTTGGGTACTCCCGACAGTGATACCTTTACCCTGGGTGCCGGCGGTGAGGTGGCAACCTATGAAATGACCTTTACCGGCCTGACTGCAGTGCAGGGCCGGGGCGGCAGCGACAGCCTTAACGCGCTTGCCTACATTGATGGCCTGGAATTGACTGGCAGCGATAACCAGTTGCTCGCGGGTGGGCTGACTTTCGAGGGTATTTTCAGTGCAATCACAGCGCTTTTAACCGGCAGTAGTGGGGATGATCAGTTTACCATCACTGGCACCAATACCCTGAATGCCGCAAACATCAACTTCAGCGAAGTGGATACCGTCAATGCGGGTTTGGGCAGTGACAGCCTGGTGGCACTGGATCTGGTAAGCCTGACTGGCAACAGCCAGGAAGTGGTAACCAGTGCTATCCGTTTTAGCGAGATCGACAGGGTGACAGGCAGCAGCCTGGCGGGCTCGGATAACGCGGACAGGTTCGAGATCACTGGCCTGAATGCGCTGATGGCCAATGATATTGTCTTTAATGGTATCAGCAGTGTAAATGCCCTTGGCGGTATCGACACGGTCAACGGAGCCGATAGCGCCGACTGGTTACTGACCGGCAATACTAAAGAAGCCAGCAACAGCGGCATCCTGTTCTCCGATGTGGAAACCCTGACTGCTATAAATGCCAATCTGCTGGGTACTGCCAACAGCGATACCTTTACCCTGGGTGCCGGCGGTGAGGTGGCAACCTATGAAATGACCTTTACCGGCCTGTCTGCAGTGCAGGGCCGGGGCGGTATCGACAGCCTTAACGCGCTTGCCTATAGCGATGGTTTGACTTTAGCTGGCAGAGATAATGCGCTTGCCGCGGGTGGGCTGACTTTCGAGGGTATTTTCAGTGCAACCACAGCGCTTTTAACCGGCAGCAGTGGGGATGACCAGTTTACCATCACCGGCACAAATTCCCTGAATGCCGCAAATATCGACTTTAGCGGGTTGAATAACGTCAATGCAGGTTTGGGCAGTAACAGCCTGGTGGCATTGGATCTGGTAAGCCTGACTGGCAACAGCCAGGAAGTGGTAACCAGTGCTATCCATTTTAGCGAGATCGACAGGGTGACAGGCAGTAGCCTGGCGGGTTCGGATAACGCGGATACGTTTTCAGTAACCGGTTTAAATACCCTGATTGCCAACGATATCGCTTTCAGCAGTATCAGCAGCGTAGATGCCGCTGGAGGTATCGATACAGTGAATGGGATTGGTGCTGCCGACTGGTTACTGACCGGCAATAATAAAGAAGCGCGCAACAGCGGTATCCTGTTTTCCGATGTGGAAACCCTCACCGCCACCAGTGCCAACCTGTTGGGCACCGCGAACGATGACGCCTTTGCCCTGAACGCCAGTGGTGGGGTGGAAGCCTATCAAATGACCTTTACCGGCCTGACTGCAGTGCAGGGCCGGGGTGGCAGCGACAGCCTTAACGCGCTTGCCTATAGCGATGGTTTGACTTTGACCGGCAGCAATAATGCGTTTGCCGCGGGCGCGCTTACTTTTGCTGGTATTCAAAGTGCGACAACACGAAACCTTGTAAACCCGATTGACCAAGCCATCCTCAAACTGGCAGGCCACAATACCCTTGAAACCGCCGGAATCCGCATTGACGGGCTGGAGAGCGTCAATAATATCGGGCGTGACAGTATATTATTGGGAACCAGTGGAGACGACCACTTTGGGCTCGCTACTAATGGAGATATCAGCGCAGCCGGCATTCGCTTTGCGGGTTTGAATCACGTTGACGGCGCAGGCGGCAATAATATCGTAACAGCGCAAGGTGCTATCTGGACTTCAACCATGAAAGGGGGGGCTTTAGTCGACGGCAGTGCTGAAGCCACGATCAATAATATTTCTGTTTTGTTTGAAAACCTTGCAGGGGTGGAAGGCACTGGAACCTACACCGGCCAAGATATTGATAGCGAGTATGTATTCAGCAGTTTGAATACGATGACCATCGGGGGTATAGCCTTTGCCGATCTCAGTCGCTTAATCTCGGGCAGCGGAAAAGACGTGATACACGGTGCGGATATTGATGCTAACTGGGATATCAATGATTCACAGCAGCGTGTCAGTAGCGATGGCAGGTCCCTGATATTTAGTGGTGTTGAATCGATATTTGCCGGTAGCGGTATTGATCAGTTCACCCTGGGCGGTGGTCAACTTACGGAAATTAATGCGGGAGCGGGTAATGACTCGGTCATGCTCTCTGGTACGGTTATTGACACTATTTCCCTGGGCCAGGGGGATGATTACGTGCAGGTGAATACCGCAGGCAACCAGGGAATAGCGCTATTTGGAGGCGGTGGAAATGATGCATTCCAGTACACCCCTGCTGATGGTATCTGGCAAATATTCTCAACAGGGAATTCAGTGGGCAATATACGATTTGACGGCTTTGAATTGCTGAAGAACACTGCAAACAACTTTACCCTGGAGACGGATTTAGGCTTTGATTTCACCACTGAAAGTACAGGTCCCGGTATCTTGAACCAGAGTGGCGCAGGTGTGGTATTTACCAGGAGCGGCATGTATCTGGGCTATGATGGCGAAGGAGATATCAGGATTGTCAGCAGTTCACTGGACACGATCGGAGGGCGCCTCAAGGCTGACCGGGCGGATTTGACTGTTGCTGGGGACCTTGATATTGAGACAGCAGTCAATACTTTGGGCGTTTCTACTTCGGGGAGAGATATTGATATCAGCATCCTGGCCCAGGGGGATCTTGTGATCGATGAAATCAATGCAGGGCGCGGCACTGTCACACTGGCCAGTGCCAGTTTTGGAAACCTGACGGCTGAAACCTATGGCGATACCCATATCACGGCAGGTGTGGTAAAGCTGGGGGTTGAGACTCAGCCATGGGCTTTAATTGGCAGTGCCATTAATCCTCTGCGTATGGACGCCACAAACCGGGTTGAGATTGTTTCAATAACCTATTATGAACCGGATTTTATTGGCCAGGTTCCTGTTTTTACCAGTACCGGTGACGAACTCCAGTCAATAGCCGGTGCACAGGCTGCCCAGGGATTGAAATCTGCTGTACAAAATGAGGTGGAAGACTTTACACAAATTGATCCGGCAATATTCACTGCAGTAAATCCCTATAGTAGTGGCGTAGATGCTGTCAATTCACCAGAAATGCGCCTCAAATCTGGTGAATTAACCCCCATAAATTGATCCGGGCGAATTGAGAGCAGGGATGGTGAAGAGTGACCGGGGTGAATGATCGCAGGTGCCATGCTCTCTGCGTGACACCTTGTTCGGCAAGGCATGGAAGTATTGGCAATGCGGTGCTGCATCTCAAGTTATGCTTACACCATTACCAAAATGAGTGTATACAACCCATTATCAGAATATTTTGATCGCAAGTGTGCCACAAAAACGCGGCAGTGTGGGGTATTCAATATTTGCCCTGCAGACGGCACAGCACCAGCCACTCCCAAAATATAGCCCCTCTCTGTGCGTTTTAGTTGACTTGTGCCGGTCGTAGTGTGGCGTCAGCAGTAGAATAAACAGCGCCATAGCGGCCCGGGTAAGCGATGGGTTGTCGCTCCCGTTGTTCTCGCTGTACCTATCCCTGTCATTCTCCCGACAACCAATGAATGTTTTTGGCACCTTTGGCAAGCTGCGGCAAGGGAAATCCTGCAGGCCACTTTTGAGCGTATTGAGAATGGGAAAATGGGCAAAGTGGTGTGGCAGCGACGCAAGGGGCAGTAAAATTGCAATCACCGTGTCAGGCGTCATAAAATTTTAATACAAAACTTATATATTGAATAACCTCCCGATTGGATTATCTGATAAGGGCAATGAAAAAAATTAATCGCAGAACTGTACTAAAGGGCATGTTTTCTGCAGCAGGGCTCTCGCTTGCTCAGAATTCCCTGGCAAATCTTGGCCTTTCTCTGGATCTGACGGATTCGCCTGCCTTGCGCCGTATTGCATTTGGATCTTGCTGCGATCAAAACAAACCCCAATTAATATGGAACAGTGTGATAGCAAAGAACCCGGAATTGTTTATTTTTCTGGGTGACAATATTTATGCAGACACGGAAGATATGGAGGTTATGGCAAATATTTATGAGCAGCAAGGCAAAAACTTTGCAGCCATACGTAACCAGTGCAATGTTATTGCTACCTGGGATGATCATGATTATGGCATGAACGATGCTGGCATTGAGTACCCAAAGAGGCAGGAATCCAGAGATCTTTTCCTAACATTCTGGGGTGAACTGGACAGCCCCAGGCGTCGGGATGACGGCATTTATCACAGCTACTACTACGGGCCCGCCGATGCTCGCGTGCAGGTGATTCTGCTTGATCTTCGCTATGAAAGAGCTGCAATTCATAAGGTGGGCATGCTGGCAGAAGCCGGCAGGCATATAAAAAACATGGGGCCTTACAGACCGGCAGAAGACAATCGCAGTATGATGTCTGAACAACAATGGCAGTGGCTTGAAAAGCAGTTGAAACAACCTGCCGACCTGAGAATCATTGGCTCCAGCATTCAGTTCCTGGCAGATTTTACCGGCTGGGAAGCCTGGGCAAACTATCCGGCGGATAAAAACAGGATGCTCAGTTTAATCAAGAAAACTCAGGCTAACGGAATTATCTTTGTGAGTGGTGATACACACTGGGCGGAGCTGTCCAGACAAACAGAGGGCGTACCCTATCCACTCTATGATTTGACTTCCAGTGGTTTAACGAATACCTGGTCACAAGTCAGCCCCAATCAACACCGTAAGGATGATGCTTATTTTGCTGAAAGAAACTTCGGCCAAATTACTATAGACTGGCAGGGTAGCGACACAGAAATTACCCTGCAAATTTGTGACATCAATGGCGATGCCAAAATTGCACATACCGTTGCCCTGAGTGAGTTACAGATCAAAGAGACTGCGTGAGGGAACGCAGATTGAGCCGAACAATTCATATACGAGCCAACAGAACAAAGGTGTGGAGATTGCCGGCTTTATAAGTCAAACTATTTGTATTGTGAACCAATAAGTCTTTCAACATCAATACAAATGATTATTCATTGTACCAAAAAACTGGCATCCATACTCCCGGCAGTCTCCACTGAATCACTGGCGGAAACCAGCCCACTAGGTAGCTGGCATGGGCACATTTATGCAGTTCACCGTCGTCATTGCTTGTTGTTCTGCCATGATGAAACCCGCTATACCGTCTTCTTGCCACTGCTTCCGAAACGGGAATTGGCTAACTTGGGCCGCTGGTTCAGGGAGGCCTTTACCGCATCCCTGGCCTATATGGGCCTGCCAGACAATCAGGTGAGCCGCGCAGAACTGGCTTTGGGGGCGGTGCAATTTGATACCAACACCAATCGTTCGGTGCAGGGCAGCCTGAACCGGATGCGCTTGATGCTGGATGGCCCCCTGGAAAAAGTAGATGACGTGATGCTACTCAACCCGCTGTCGGTCACGCGCTGGCTCTGTCACTATCCGGTGCGTGCGCGCAGTGGCAGCGGATACTCGATGGCCGATGATGCCATGACGAAGCGGGTTGCGGCTTTATCCCACGCACTATAGACAGGCTTCGCAAGAATCCGAAAAGCTGGCAAGCACTGGAGTGTGGGTAGAGCCGCCAGTTGGCAGGTTAAGGCTGTTGATGCATTCCACGATGATAAAACAGCCCTTAAATAATACTCCTATATTCGATTTTAATTCATAAAAGCTGCCAGTGAGTTTTCAATTAATCCTTGAGTATGGGAAAACCCGCTGCTGATCGCCCGTGAGGCGTTGCGCGGCAATATGGATACCAGTGCATTTCAAGCATCTGGTTTTGGAAGGATCACCCTGTCATATCCAAGCGATGGCCTGCTCAATTGCCATGGCTCTAGCGGCCGGAAAATGATCAATCACCCGGCAGCACTGCCCGCATTGACTGGCAACAACCGTGTAGTCCTGGCCAGAGTAATGGGGCAGGGATTGAGGGCTTTGCATCGAGTAAGTCGGGAGGGCAACATAAATTGACAATAGGTGTCAAAGCCGGTAGAAACCACAGCAAGGTTTCCAAAAACTTCAGTTGCTCAACCGTGCTTACTGGTGGTGTTCTCTCTTAAAAACCGGGAATAAAAATGGACGAATATACGCATGTTGTGATAGATAAAAATAACGTTGGCCTGGATGTACTCAGGCAGCGGATCAGGGAGCGCGGTATATTAACGGCTGAAGCCAGTGGCTATCAACTGGCAGCGGGTTCCATTAAGCTGGAGCACCACCTGCATGTATTTTTATGGGATAGCACTCTTGCAGGCCAAAAGGGGCGCATGAAGATCATTGTGGGAAGTGCACTGAATACAACTTTTACAGTGAGAGTAAGATGCCCGCACTTCACAAAGGATGGCATATTTTTTTCGGGAACATTACAGGGCGATAATGGCCATAATGGCCCCCCGAAAGGTATATCTACCAATGGCGCCTGGGGCTATAAAGGGAACATTGAGTCAAGGTTTTGTTTTATCGAAGGGCTTCATACCCGTGATACGCCGGGATATGAAGGCTGGGAAAGGGGTGATGGTTGGCCGTAACCCGGGCACTGGCCACCCAGGCGGGCTGCTGGGAAAATCCCATTCCAGCGTGGGACTTTCGAGCCTGGCAGAATGCCTGTAGTGTATGCGTGTCTAATGGCAATTAGCGCCGCGCCACAGCGTATATCTCGGCCAGAATAATACCCGCCACCGCACACTTTGGGCAGCAGCGGTGCCGAAATCCGCAGTTCAACGTGTTTCCGGGTTCTGCATTTGTTCCTTCTGGATACGCAGATACACTTCTTCCCGGTGTACCGGCAGGGATTTGGGGGCCGCGATGCCCACCCTGACCTGGTTACCGGTGATACTCAATACGGTGACGGAAACATTGGTTCCGATTCTGAGGTTCTCGCCGGGCCGGCGTTTTACAACCAACATAAGCCTTTCCTTCCGGGTTGCAAATCCCGGGATGACTTTTTTATGATGGGAATACTGGGAAAGTAACCTGTGAAGGCACTACAGGGAGGTGCGCGGGAACGGTAGGCGGTAAAGCAAAACAGGCGCGTGCAACGCTTCCAGAGCCTGGGCAACCACCCCTGGCGCCTGATAATGTCCCACTTTATTGAAGACGAGCGGGCTTCTAGCGTATGATCCATAGAGCCATTTTGATAGGTTAGTTATCAATTTGGTTAGCTGGCCCTTTGGTGTTGGTGCACCTTGGGTCAGCGCCTTTTACTTACGCTTAGGTCACGTACCGTTCTCCTGTTGTAGGGAAGGCTCTTTGAGAAAATGCCCGGGTTGGAAACTGCCCGG
Source organism: Microbulbifer sp. MI-G (assembly GCF_030440425.1). NCBI lineage: Bacteria > Pseudomonadati > Pseudomonadota > Gammaproteobacteria > Cellvibrionales > Microbulbiferaceae > Microbulbifer > Microbulbifer spongiae. The sequence goes on along the minus strand of NZ_CP098023.1, from coordinate 4,081,531 downwards.
GCTTTTTGGGCCCCTTGCGCTGCTGGCTCGCAAAAACCGGCCCAAATACTGATAGAAACCTTTGGATTCTACGCCGCTTTGACACGAAAGAAAACGGAATGCAATCCAATAAGATCATTTGGATGCCTATATTTATAACCCCAGGGGCTCGGGAAAACTGCCATTCCCTTTTTAAAAGTACTGGTTACAGGGGTACGCACTACCGCCGCTTACGCCAGAAGATCACTGGACAACATGGCCATTTTTCGGGTGCCGAAACTGCCCTGGAGTCCAACGCTTTTATCTGTGATGCAAGCCTGGGCTTTATCCCTGGCGAGCGCTGATCTCTCAAATACGCCAGATAGCAATTATTTCGTGTGCTGAACACTGTAACCAGCGGGCCCGGCGCCGCCCGCTATGGCCGCGCCAAGTATGGGCACAGGGGGGCATTTAATGGGGCAATTGGCAGTACTGCTGCTGGCCAGGTTGCAGGGACGCCTTGATAACGAACGGCATAAGGGTGCATTTGGCTGGGTTGCTGGCGGGTTCTCAGTAGCCGCCAGGGGCTAGCTGGCATTGGGTGTTGTCCCAAACCCCTTGTAGATCTTATTGATAAACAGGTCTTTCTGCTTTAACCCCACTAAAAATCCCGCAGTAGTCACAGCAAAGGGAAATTGCACCACTCCCTGCTTTTGGCCCACGGGAATCAGCGCCATAAGCGGATTGCGCTTATAGGCTTTTACAGCCTTGCCTTCGAGCTTGTTGGCGATCACCCTGGCAAGGTGTTTACCCTGCTCTACGGCAAGATAGCCCAGCCTGGCCTCGCCGACCTCGGCAATATCGCCCAGCGCATATAAATGACTGATGCCCTCAACCTGTAGCTGTTTATCGATTTTTACAAAGCCTTTTGCATTCAGGATTTGGGCAAGTTCCGCTTTAAGGAAATCATTATTGGGCAATACGCCGGTTGCTTCATACACCAGGTCGGCATCACTGATATGGCCTGTATTCTGGTCAATGTACCGGTCATCCTGCTTCTGGTACCGGCGATTGAATTCAATCTCAACCCCCAGGCTTTTTAATTGCTGTTGTGCCCTGGCTTGTGCCTTTTGTTTGAAGCCATTCAGCAACACATCGCTGTTGTGCGCCAGGATGAGTTGGATATGAGGGTGCGCATGGGCAATTTCCCCGGCCAACTCGACACCCACAACGCCACCGCCAATGATCATCACTTTTCGCGCTTTTTTAAGCCGGGTATGGGCTGTCATCAATTCATTATTGCGCGCCTGAAAACCCATGGACTCGTCTGTTTTGGCAATCGGCAAACCGGGATAGCGGGTGCCCGAGGCTATAATGCCGTGCTTGAACCGGATCTCTGCGCCATCGGACAATACCGCACGCTGAGGGCCGAGGGTTTGAACGCGGCTTTGAATAAAACGCCCTTTCAGGAAATCCTTGTAATGCTTGCGGGCCCGGTTACCGGTTGCACCGGGATCAGCCAGATTCCTGAGGGTAGCGAACGTCACCTCAAAGTACTCTTTTTGGTCCACCAGGGTGGTGTGAATGCCCTGTTTCTCCAAAGCCTGGGCCACAGAGACCCCGGCAAAGCCACCACCCACAATCAATACATCGGTTTGAATCGTCATTTCACTGCACCTGAACCTGCAATCCTACTTTGGAAGCCCTAGAATAGGCCGTTGCATTTATGTGGTAAATGCGCAAATATAAGACACTAATGTGCATATATGCACATTAGGTGCCAGGGAATACCAGTGCCAAAAGAAGGGTGAGCCAGGTGATGTATGGAAAAGTGGACTGAGCTGCGCACGGCCTACAAACTGGCCAAACTCGGTACCTTAAGCGCCACCGCCCAGGCAATCGGCGTGCACAGGTCAACGGTGATGCGCCATATTGATGCCCTGGAAGAGAGCCTTGGTATCGTGCTTTTTCAACGCAACGATAAGGGGTACCTCCCAACCGAAGCGGGCCTGGAGATCATGCGCCTTGGGGAGGTGACCGATAATCAGTTCAACAATCTGTCTGACCGGCTGCAAAGCAGGGAGAAACCCCTGCAGGGCACATTGACCATCACCATGGTCAATGAAGTGGCCAGTGTATTGATGCCCACCATCAATCAATACCAGGCCCAACACCCAGGCATGCGGATGAATATCATTGGGGATTTGCGCAATTTCAAGCTTGAATACGGGGAGGCAGACATTGCAATCCGTGGCGGCCCGAAGCCCGAAACCCCGGACAATATTGTTTTACCATTAACCACTGTTGAGATTGTGTTATGTGCCCATAAAAGCTATATAAAAAAGCACGGCCACCCGGCAAAGGCTAATCTGCAAAAGCACAGGTTTATCGCTTTGAATGAGCGCCCGATACACTTGCCATGGAATGACTGGATTTACAGCAACGTAGATGAAGAACGCATTATTTTAACCACATCGGCAACCCAGATCCTGAGCCACGCGCTTTTTTCTGGCATTGGTATTGGCGGCATGCCAAAGACCCTGGTAACAGCGAACCGGGAACTGGTTGAAATTCCTGTGGGTGAAGACTGGAAACTATCTCTCTGGACACTGGTGCATCGGGATATGATCAATATGCCCAAGATCAGGACATTTATTGACCTCCTGAAGCAACAAACCGATTGGGAGATTAATCCACTGTAGAAGCTGAAGTGATTCCGCAGTTTTTGCGATCAGTGAAAATCCTGGGTTGGTTATTCCCGAACGGGAATCAACACTGGCCCCCTCTCCATCTTTTAATACGGGGAGACGGTTAATGCCGGATCAGAACTATACACCGGGCTGATGGCGTTTATGCCATTGCGCCAGGGATTCCTGGGGGTATGTATCAAAGGTTTCATCGCTATTGCGGATATCAGGCTCAATCCAGGGCCTGGCATACTTTAGCATCATATGGGTGCGCTGGGGCGGTACGGGCAGTTCGGTATCTATGGCCGAGGCAAAAGGATGCACCAGATCCGGCCAGCGCGGGTCCCAAACCCAAAGGGCACTGCCACATCTGGAACAGAAGGAACGCTGCGCAGGGCTCTTATTGTTTTCTCCTGTAGCAGAATCCCTGATTTCTGCCTGGTAGATCGATAAAAACGCCTTACCTTCAATCTGCAACGAGTTGAAATCACCTCCCAGATTAATGGCATATCCCCCGCCCCCGGCGGTTTTTCTGCATATTGAGCAGTAACAGCGGTTAAAGGGATACGGTTGTTTCATATTTAAACTGAAGCGCACCGACTGGCAATGGCAGGAGCCCGTATATTTCATATTCAAATCCCGAGTGTTTGCTTATCATTATAGAATCAATAAATTCCTGGTGTTTTCTTGCAAGACATTTTCTGCTGTCGCCAAAAGAGAGATAAATGCAGTAATCAGGAAGGCTATCATTTTACGCATTTTCATTTAATCCTTTGTTTTGGGGTCCTCAGCGGAATCTGTGGGTCTGAAACCCGCTGAATAGGGGCTCCGCCGCCTAGGGCTTGCCCCACCCTCACCGGGACGCAAGTGAGTATTATCCGGTATAGGCAGTCAAGGACTACTCGACGCAAGCGTCCGCGTTCTTCCTTGGCCACCTATCCAGACAGAAATGAGGAAGGTGCATCTGTTGGTGTGTTTTGAATAAGATCTGTTTCATCAAAAAAGATCGCCAAAACACCAACCCAACAGATGCAGTTGAAGACTATCCTGAGTCGGTGCCTCAAGCACAAGTCCTTTGTATACCGCAGTGTGCGCTTCAGCTCGCGGACTTCGCGCTCCAGCTCTTTGAGACGGGCCGTGTCGCTGCTGGTGGTGCCGGGTTTAGTACCATTGTCGACTTCCATCTTGTTGGCCCATGATCGTAGGGTCTCGGGTGTGCAGCCGATCTTGGAAGCGATAGATGTGATCGCTGCCCAGCGTGATTGGTGCTCGTGCTCGCCGGTCAACACCATGCGAACTGCGCGTTCCCGTACTTCGGGAGAGTATCCAGGTCGTTTGCTCATTGGCTAATTCTCTCAAGAAAGTTAGCCTCCGAGAAACCCGGGGTGATTCATGCCCATGACTGTCCGATAAGGTCCATCATCTCTATCGGCATATATTGTAGGATGGGTGCTGCGAGGAGTTGGCCTTGCAAAATAGCCATCCAACTGGATGATTATTTCCCTCAAATCCGTCAGGCATTTAAACTGGAGAACTGCATCCATATATATTCTCTCTATATAGCAACCTTAATATGTTTTTTCCTATTTCAGGAAACTATCTAAATGGTGAGCATGATGGACAGATTATCCCGATTACATTCTCAGAAGTAAATTGGTGTTATTTCCTCAGGGCACTATTTAAAATTTATCGGCCATTCCCAACCTGTACTAAGGTACCGTTTGCGATCTCTTGAATTACTCTCACAGATATGATCCGGAAGTGGTGGTTTTGGAATGATCAGTGTGTTAATTCGTTTAAAGTGGCTCTAACTTATAGGAGCAGGTATGACATGCATTCTCCAGGTTAAACACTGCAGCTGAGAGCGTTGTGTTTTGATGGAGGGTAGATTTTCTGCTGGTGGGTAATGAATAGCTATGGTCGCAATAAAATTGCAACTTTATGCTTGGGGGTTTTAGACAGTTTATTAATATATTCAAATGACGGTTTCATAACGCCATACTCAACCTCAAGATCCTCCAGCATTTTAAGCCACAGGTGAGCTGTCATTTCTGTATCAGCAAGAGCCCTATGAAAAGTGCCGCTAATCGGTAGTTTCTTGAGTCGAACCAGTGTTTCCAACTTATGATCTTGGGCATTTTGATATATTCTTCTTGCCAGAAGCATAGAACAATTGAATTGCCCACTATATGCTTTTTGGGCTATAGCCATCTCACTATCGAGAAATCGCCGATCAAATGCGGCATTGTGAGCCACAAGGTTATTCTTACCGATAAACTTGGCAAATTTTTTTATTACTACCGATCCAATATCAGCATTATGCAACATCGAGTTGGTAATACCCGTATACTGCTGGATAAAAGAATTAATTTTAAATCCTGGATTCATCAGCTGCTGAAAGCGATCAGTTATTTTTCCTTCTTCTATTAAAACAGCCCCAATTTCTATTGCTCTATCGCCCATATCCGGGGATAAGCCAGAGGTTTCAAAGTCTAGTACCACTACGGTATCTGCATTATTTTTTTTCATTCTCAGGGATTATCTTTGTGACGCCTTCCATAATCGCAAAGGCTATCTTTCATTTAAGGAACATTCAACGCCTTGCGTCAGTCAAATAATTCGCCAGGCTGAGATGTTGTTTCATTTGGAATGAGGGCTGATTCTGATCGGTTGGCAGTTGCAACACAAGTTTCGCTTCCTACCCTCATGACCTTCGTGACCGAATCTGGCATCGATAAGCGGTTGATCCAATCGTATTCCATCCGCTCAAACTTCGGCCAGTTGTTGAATCTGGTCTGTTTCTACTTTCTCAATGCGTATTGCCCTGGCGCAGGGAAGTAGGGCTGCGTTGAATTACCTGGCTCTGCGGACCAGTTCCTTTTCAGCTTGGCACTTGTCACGCATCTACGGAGTGTTGATTACTTCCCTCTTGCCGGAATACACCTCTCGGCTATATCGGGCCATCCCAGGATATTTTAGATGAAGGTAGATTGAGGCGAACTTTACGGGATGGGAGAGGATCAGAAAGGGTAAGAGGCAAGAGTTCATGCGCAGTGCATCATTGTTATTGTTGCACAAAGCCACACATAAGTTTTTGGATTTATAGAAAGGATATGGTGCCCAGGAGAGGACTTGAACCTCCACGACCGTAAGGTCACTAGCACCTGAAGCTAGCGCGTCTACCAATTCCGCCACCTGGGCCATTCAACGTGTGTCGTTGAGGACGCGAACTATAGAGTTCCGGCGGGGGGGTGTCAACGGCTCCCTGCGCTTTTTTCTACACTTTCTGTTAAGGTCGGGAAACGCTGTAAAATCGCTTATACTGCGTGCAATTGCCACGAAAATTAGTGAACTATTCCTTACGTTTCCACTGCCTGCCTTTGGCCGGATGATCCCCGGATGTGGCCATGGCTGCCGCCTTTCAACAACGGATGCTGTTTTGACTCACAGAAATACCCCAGACCCCTTCAGTACAGACCCCCATGCCCAGCGCGAGGCGGAGAAATACGAAAAACCGGTACCCAGCCGTGAGTTCCTGCTGCAGCTGCTGGAGCAGCAGGCCGGCCCTGTGTCCTGGGAGGATGTGGCGGAACTGCTGGGGCTGCAGGATGAGGATCGCCGCGAGGGGGTGCGTCGGCGCCTGATTGCCATGTCCCGCGATGGGCAGATCGCCAGCAATCGCTCCGGGGACTTCGGTGTGCTGGACAAAATGAGCCTGATTCGCGGGCGCGTTATCGGTCATCGCGATGGCTTTGGTTTTGTCATTCCCGGTGATGGCGGTGAGGACCTGTTCCTTTCCCACCGCCAGATGCGCAGGGTGTTCGACGGTGATGAGGTGCTGGTGCGGGAAACCCCGGGCGGTTTTCGCGGCAAGCGCGAAGGCGCGGTGTTACGGGTGATCAAACACAACACCGAGCAGCTGGCCGGGCGCCTGTTCCGGGAGAATGGTATCTGTTTTGTGCGCCCGGACAACCCGCGCATCAATCTCGACATTATGGTGGCTGCGGAAGACAGCGCGGGTGCCGGGCACGGCCAGTATGTGGTGGTGAGGATTGTCACCCAGCCCGGGCGCGACCGGGTGCCCCAGGGGGAAGTGGTCGAGGTGCTGGGTGATCACCTGGCACCGGGCATGGAAATCGAGGTTGCGATCCGCAACTACGGTGTTCCCCACAGCTGGCCCAGCGCGCTGGAGGCTGAGGCGGCAGCGATCTCTGAAGAGGTCCTTGAAGAAGACAAGCGCGCACGGGTTGACCTGCGCCAGTTGCCCCTGGTGACTATCGACGGTGAGGATGCGCGGGATTTCGATGATGCGGTGTTCTGCGAACTGTTGCCGGACGATACCTGGAAGCTGCTGGTGGCCATTGCGGATGTCTCCCACTATGTGCGCCCGGGCAGTGCCCTGGATGAAGAGGCACACAAGCGTGGTAATTCGGTCTACTTCCCCGATTTTGTTGTCCCCATGTTGCCGGAAAAGCTGTCCAACGGGCTCTGTTCCCTCAACCCCGAGGTGGACCGGTTGTGTATGGTGTGCGAGATGCAGATTGATCGTGCCGGTGACATTCTCGACTACCGCTTTTTTGAGGGTGTGATGCGCAGCCACGCGCGCCTCACCTATACCCAGGTGGGCGAGTTACTGGCGGCGCGCGACGACAAGCGCAACAACGGCCTGCGCAAACAGTTTGCGGCGCTGACGCCGCACCTGGACAGGCTGCACGACCTCTACCTGGCACTGCGCGGTGCCCGTGATCGCCGCGGTGCCATCGATTTTGAAACCACCGAGACCCGCATCGTTTTTGACAGCAATCGCAAGATTGAGCGCATAGTGCCCGTTGTGCGCAACGATGCCCACAAGCTGATCGAAGAGTGCATGCTGGCGGCGAATGTCTGTGCTGCAGACCTGATGGCGCTGTCGGGGCTGCCGTCGCTCTACCGTGTGCACGATGTGCCGAAGGAGGAAAAGCTCAGTAACCTGCGCGAGTACCTGGGTGAGCTGGGCCTGCGCCTGCCCGGGGGTGCTGAGCCCCAGCCCAGGGACTTCCAGGCACTGCTGGCGCAGGTCGAGGGGCGTGCCGACGCCCACATTATCCAGATGATGCTGTTGCGCTCCATGAACCAGGCGGTGTACCAGCCGGAAAACCGCGGGCACTTCGGCCTGGATTACCGCGCTTATGCGCACTTCACCTCCCCGATTCGCCGCTACCCGGATCTGCTCCTGCACCGTGCCCTGCGCTGGCTGATCCACAATGGCAAGGCCAACCAGCGTGCCGTGGCGCAAAAGGTCCATGCGGAACCCGGTGTCGGGCCCATCGATCGCGGGGATATCCTGCCCTACGATCTGCCGGCCATGGTGCAGCTGGGTGAACAGTGTTCCATGACCGAGCGCCGCGCCGATGATGCCACCCGGGATGTGGTCAGCTGGCTCAAATGCGAGTATTTGCAGGACCATGTCGGGGATGTCTATTCCGGGGTGGTCAGCGCGGTGACAGGTTTTGGTCTGTTTGTCGAACTGGATGACCTGTATGTGGAAGGGCTGATTCACGTCACGGCACTGCCCAGGGATTACTATCGTTTCGAGCAGGCACACCAGCGCCTGATCGGCGAGCGCAGCGGCAAGCGCTACCATTTGGGCGATTCTGTCACGGTGCAGGTGGCGCGGGTTGACCTGGAAGAGCGCAAGGTCGATTTTATCCTGCAGCAGTTGGTATCGCGCACACGGAAAAACCGGGCCGGGGGCGGGACCAGCGAGGCCGGAGCCACCAAAGTCAGTGCGCGCGCTATGGAAATGGCGGTGGACCACCAGCGGGATCGCGAGCGCCGCGGCAAACAGAAGAAGAGCACACAGCGCACAGCCGGCGACAGTCCCTGGAGTGGATCTGCAAAAACCGCCGCGCAAGTGCCCCCTTTCCGCAAGCGCAAAGTCGGCAGCAGCGAGGCAGTGCCGGTAGCCGCCTCTGGGGAACAGCCCGCCCGTAAAAAGGCGGCGGGCGAAGCCCCTGCAGAAAAGCCAGAGGAAGATACGGCACCCAAGCGCCGCAGTGCCAGGCGCACTCCGCCGCGCAAGGGCGGGAAACGCCCCGCCGTGGTCGCGCGCAAAGCGGCGCAGAAAACAGGCAAGGGCAAGGCAGGCACCGTCAAGGCAAAGAAGAGGAAGACTACTTCCAGCAGCAAAAAGAAAAAATGACCGGGGGATAAATTGAAACAGGAAGTGGTATACGGCCTGCACGCGGTACAGGCGCTGCTGAAAAGTGCCCCGCAAAATGTGCAGGCACTGTTGTTGCTGCGCGGGCGCAATGACCAGCGCCTGCAGAAAATTATCCGGCAGGCAGAAAAAAATGCGATTGCACTGCAGTTTGTCGACCGCCGTACGCTGGATGAAAAAAGCGGGGACAATGCCAATCACCAGGGCGTTATTGCGCTCTGTGCCGGGGAAACCCGGGTCCATGATGAAAAGTACCTGCAGGAAATGCTGGAGCAACTCGCCCGCAAAGGTGAGGCGCCTTTCCTGCTGGTCCTGGATGGGGTGACCGACCCGCACAACCTGGGGGCCTGCCTGCGCTCAGCAGAGGCTGCCGGTGTCCACGCGGTGATTGCCCCCAAGGATAAGTCTGCCGGCCTCACCCCTACCGCCAGGAAAGTGGCCTGCGGTGCGGCAGAGATACTGCCATTGGTTACCGTGACCAACCTTGCCCGCACCTTGCGCCAGTTGCAGCAGGCGGGTGTCTGGATCTTTGGGGCGGCGGGGGAGGCCGCACAGGGCCTCTACCAGAGCCAGCTCACGGGTCCGCTGGCACTGGTACTGGGGGCCGAGGGTGGCGGTTTGCGCCGGCTCACCCGCGAGCACTGTGATCACCTGGTGAAAATCCCCATGGCGGGGGAAGTCAGCAGTTTGAACGTGTCGGTCGCCGCTGCTGTGTGCCTGTTTGAGGCGGTGCGCCAACGCAGCGCTCTCACTCCGGACGATTTTCAAAACTGATACAGACCTGATCACGCGCGGCGGGCGGCGCCTGCACTGTCTTTGCCGTGGAGCGGTTTGCCGCGGTTGCAGTCCCCTGTCCATATTTAGCGCGAAACGGGTTGCCGGGCCAGCCATTGGTCTACGGCGGCAACCACCGGGCGCGGGTTTTTGATCCAGCTCAGGTGTGGATTGCCACTGGGGTAGGTGGCCGCCATTTCCTGTGTTTCGCCACCGACAATGGCGGCCAGTTTGCGTGCGGCCTGTACCGGGGCGAAAGTATCGCCGGCGAGGGCAATATGCAGGGTGGGCTGCACCGTTTGCCGACGATCGCCAAAGCACTTTTCCGGGGCGAAACGGCCGGTGTAGATAGCCCTGGCCCAATCCTTCATTAACCCGCGCGCCTCGCGCCAGCCAAAGCCCATGTGTGCGCCGGGGAAGTAGCCCAGCAGGCTGGCGGTGAGGCTGGCGATCGGGGCAAAGGCGAGCAGGGCGTAGCGCTGGGGGCCGCGCCAGCAGCGGTAGTGGATATGGCCCGAGGCAATGCTCACAACCCTGGCATCGCCGGTCAGGCCGGCCCTGGCTGCCAGGGTTCCGGTCTGCCCGCCGATACTGTGGCCGAGAATCAGCGCCGGTTCCTGTGCGCACTGTTGCTGCAGCAATTGCAACAACTGCGGGATAAATGAAAACACCAGCGCGTTATAGCCGTAGTCTGCGCCGCGGTGCGGGCGCGGGCGGCTTTCACCGGTGCCTGGCAGCTCGGTGATGGCGGTGCTGTAGCCCAGGCACTGCAGTTCCTTCTGCAGCAGCCGGTAGCGATCGGCGGGCACGCCCATGGCGGGGATCACCAGCGCCAGGGGGCTTTCTGCACGGTTGCGGGTGATAGTCACGGGGACCCGAAAGGGGCCAAAGGCCAGTGCGTGGATTTCCTGGGGCATGGTACTTCTCGCTTCAACCGGCGGGCACTATAGGCCAGCGCCCGCCCACGGCCCATGACCAGACTGCGCACTCTGCTGGCCCAATCCGCCAAGACACCGCGCCGCTGGATGCCGCCCTGACGCAATTCGGCGAGCTTGCAAGCGGGGGCGCGAGTGCCTAGAATACGCCGCCCGCGATGGGCCCGATATTTCCGCGCCCGTTGTTACTCCTTGCCTTACCGGAAATCCGGGAGGCTGATTAACCCGTAAGGAGCAAAAATGCGTCATTACGAAATTGTATTCCTGGTTCACCCGGACCAGAGTGAGCAGGTGCCCGGCATGGTGGAGCGCTATACCGCTGCCATCACCGAGACCGGTGGACAGGTCCACCGCCTGGAAGACTGGGGCCGCCGCCGCCTGGCATACCCGATCAACAAGATCCACAAGGCCCACTACGTGCTTATGAACGTTGAGTGCACCGAAGAGGCCCTGCAGGAACTGACCACCAACTTCCGCTACAACGATGCGGTCATCCGCAACCTGGTGATGCGGGAAGATGGGGCGATCACTGAAGAGAGCCCGATCATGAAGGCGGAAAAAGAGAGCCGCGAGCGCAAAGCGGCACGCAGTGAGCGCAGTGAGCGCCGCGAACGCCGCGAGCGGGCAGAGGAAAGCAAAGCCTCCTCCGATGCTGTGGAAGAAACCGCTTCCGATAACACTGAAAGCGAAGAGTAAGGGGATTATCTGATGGCACGTTTTTTCCGTCGTCGCAAGTTCTGCCGTTTCACCGCTGAAGGTGTCAAGCGTATCGACTACAAAGACCTCGATACCCTGAAAGCCTACGTCTCCGAGACCGGCAAGATTGTTCCCAGCCGTATTACCGGTACCAAAGCCAAGTACCAGCGCCAGCTGGCCACCGCGGTCAAGCGCGCCCGCTACCTGGCCCTGCTGCCGTATACGGACAGTCACGAAGCCTAAGCCGCAGTTTGCTTAGTCTGATTAATAGAGAAGCTATCTGGAAATGCGCGCCGTAGCTGAATTTATTATGCGCGGACGCGTGCGCGCGGTCATTCTCACCATGCTGGGGATACCGCTCGTCAGCCCGGCGATTCTCGCCCTGGTGAGTTTGCGCCGCGGCAGCAGTGACGGCCTGATGGTATTGGCCTGGGCGCTGCTGCCGATCGTTGTCGCTGGTATGAGCGGCCATGTGCCACTTTTGGTGGCGGGCATATCCGCCGGCTATTTTGTCTCGGTGCTCTGCGGTGCCCTGGCGCTGCGCAGCCGCCGCTCATGGGTTGCCGCCCTGCTGGCCGTGATTGCGGCCTCGGCGGTAAGCATAGGGCTCACGTCCTATTTCAGCGGCGGCCTCCTGCAGGGCTTCCTGCAGGCGGTGGAGCGGGCCGCGGAACAGCCCGACAGCGTTCCCATGGAGGAGCTCAGGCAGGTCTTTTCGGGTGAGTTGCAGATCACCGGATACTTCAGCCTGATATTGGCAATGAGTGCCACCCTGGCCCTGGTACTGGGACGCTACTGGCAGGCGCTGCTGTACAATCCTGGCGGATTCCGCCAGGAGTTTCACCAGTTGCGCCTGCCATTGTGGCTGGCAGCGGTGTGCATGCTGCTGTGGGTGTCGGGCCTGGTTACACCGGGCTACGCCTTCTGGGGGGCAGTGATCGCCTTTCCCATGGTGGTGGCGGGCATCGCCCTGATCCACTGGCTGGTTGCCAGCCGCGGCTGGGGCATTGGCCCTTTGGTGGCGATGTATGTGCTGCTGGTAATTGGTGGGCTGCCTCTGGCCGGGTTCCTGTGCGGCCTGGCCCTGGTAGATAGCTGGATAGATATTCGCGGGCGCTTTGCCAAGTAGCGCACCGCACAATAGAGAAATTGAGGAAACCGAGATGGAAGTTATTCTGCTCGATAAAGTAGGCAAGCTGGGCAACGTGGGTGATCGCGTTGAGGTGAAAGCCGGTTTTGGCCGCAACTTCCTGCTGCCGACGGGTAAGGCCATTGCCGCTACCGCCGCCAATATTGCCGAGTTCGAGGCCAAGCGCGCTGAACTGGAGGCCGCTGCCGGAGCCAAGCTGACAGCAGCCGAAAGCCGCGCCACCAAGCTGGCCGACCTGGCTGTCACCATTGCCGCCAACGCCGGCGACGAAGGCAAGCTGTTCGGCTCAATCGGCACCCGTGATATCGCCGAAGCGATTACCGCCAGCGGCGTTGCGGTCGCCAAGTCGGAAGTGCGGCTGCCACAGGGTACCCTGCGCGAAGTGGGCGAGTACGAAGTGGACGTGCAGCTGCACTCCGATGTGACGGCGGTGGTAAAAGTGGTGATCGAAGCCGAGTAGGCTTTTCCGGTCAGCGGTTGGTGCCTGGGATACCAGCCGCGCTACAATCGGGCGCTGCACCCTTTGTGGGGTCAGCGCCCGTTTTGTTTCTGCTATCCAACAGGTTTCAATGAACGACGAATACGCCACGCCGGAACAGGAGATGCACAGCGATGCGCATTCGCCACTGCCCCATTCGGTAGAGGCCGAACAGTCCGTGCTCGGCGGCCTGATGCTGGATCCGGGCCGCATCGATGCCGTTTCCGAGCAGCTGGGGGAGGAGGATTTCTTCACCGCCAGTCACCGCAGGATCTTTGCGGTGATGCGCGAGCTGACCGAAGGCGGGCAGCCCCTGGATATTGTCACCCTCGCCGAGGCGCTCACCAGCCGCGACCTGCTCGGCGATGTGGGTGGCCCCGCTTACCTGGCGGAGCTGGCCGAGAACACCCCCTCCGCAGCGAATATCGTTGCCTACGCCAGGATTGTGCGCGAGCGCGCCATGTTGCGCCAGCTGATCGCTGCCGCCGGCGAAATCAGCCGCACCAGCTTCAATCCCGGCGGGCTGGCCTCTGCCGATCTGCTGCAGATGGCGGAGCGCCGCGTGGCGGAGATCGCCGAGGGGCGCGCCAAAGAGGGCGGTTTCGTCGCTGTGGACGCACTGCTGAAAAAGACAGTGGAGCGCATTGATGAGCTGTTCAAGACCGAGGGGGATATCACCGGCCTGAGCACCGGCCTTACCGAGCTGGACCAGCGCACTTCCGGCTGGCAGCCCGGCGAACTGATTGTCCTCGCCGCGCGCCCCTCCATGGGCAAAACCGCGCTGGCACTGAATTTTATTGAGAGCGCCATGCTCAGCCAGGAGCGCCCGGCACTGGTCTTCAGTATGGAGATGCCCTCGGACAGCCTGGTGATGCGGATGCTGTCGTCCATCGGCCGCATCGACCAGGGCAGGATCAGGAACGGCAAGTTGCAGGAGGAAGACTGGCCCAAGCTCTCCAGCGCTGTGCAGAAGATGAAGGGCAAAGCCCTGTATATCGACGATACCCCGGCGCTCAGCCCCAGTGAGGTGCGCGCGCGCACCAAGCGCACAGTGCGCGATCACGTCAACAAGCTGATGCTCGCACATCCCGAGCTGAGCCGCGAGGAGGCCGAGGTCCGCAGCCTGCCGGCGGTGATTATGGTGGACTACCTGCAGTTGATGCAGGTGCAGGGGGCCAGCGAGGGGCGCACCCAGGAGATTTCCGAAATCTCCCGTGCCCTGAAGGCCCTGGCGAAGGAATACGATTGCCCGGTAATCGCTCTGTCGCAGCTCAACCGCAGCGTGGAGCAGCGCCCCAACAAGCGCCCGATGAATTCGGATCTGCGGGAATCCGGGGCCATCGAACAGGATGCGGACGTGATCCTGTTTATCTACCGCGATGAGTACTACAACGAGGACAGCCCCGACAAGGGCATGGCGGAACTGATTATCGGCAAGCAGAGAAATGGGGAGACCGGTACCTGCCGGGCGGCTTTTGTGGGCAAATTCACCCGCTTCGATAACCTGGCACCGGAATACTACCAGGGCGAATAAGCCCGCCCCGGCAGCTTCCTGCCAGCCGGGCTTGAGGGAGTCACAGTGTGTTATCCGACCAACAGATGCGAGCCCTGGTGCTGGAGCGCCAGTTTATCCACAAGCCCTGGCCAGGGGATCTCTCCGCCCTGCTGACACACCTGGGTGCGCTGCAGCTGGACGCCATCCAGCGCATTACCCGCGCCCACCACCACCAGCTCTACAACCGCCTGCCCCGCTACCGGGAAGCGCAACTGGCCGGGGCCGAACAGCGCCGCGAGATCTTTGAGTACTGGTCCCACGCCGCCGCCTACCTGCCCATGGCACACTATCCCTATGCCCGCGTGCGCATGGACCGTATCCGCGCTGGCCAGCGCCACTGGTTTGAGAAAAATGCCAGGCTGTGCCGCTATGTGCTGGATCGGGTGCGTGCGGAGGGGCCGCTGCGCGCCAGCGATTTTGTGCGCACCAAGAGTGGCTGGTGGGACTGGTCGGCAGAGAAAAAGGCCCTGGAGCAACTGTTTCACGAGGGTGAGCTGATGGTCAGCCACCGCGACGGCTTCCAGAAAGTCTTTGACCTGCCCGAACGCCTACTGCCGGCCAAGGTGCCAACCCGTGCCGCCTCAGAACTGGAATACGGCTGCCATCTGGTGCGCACCTTCCTGGGGTGCCAGGGTATTGGTCGCGCCGAAGAGGTTGCCTACCTGCGCCGGGAAGACAAGCCCCTGGTACAGCAAGCGGCAGAGGCTATGCTGGCAAGCGGCGAGCTGGTGCCGCTGGGGAGGGAACTGGTACTCGCAGAACACCTTGCGCGGCACCCCGAACGGGCACCGCGCAAGGTGCGCCTGTTATCGCCTTTCGATCCCCTGGTACTGCAGCGCAAGCGCCTGCGCCGCCTGTTCGGCTTTGAATACCAACTGGAGTGCTATGTGCCGGCGGCCAGGCGTCGCTTTGGCTACTTCTGCCTGCCGATCCTGTACGGTGATCAGTTTGTGGGACTGGTGGACTTGAAAGCGGACAGGGAAGCGGGGGTGCTGCGTACAGAGGCGCTGCATTGGGTGAAAAAGCCCGGTGTCACACTCGAAGCAGGTTTTCACCGGGCTCTGGGTCAGTTTGCCCGCTTCCAGGGGTTGGAAGCCGGGGCGGCGCTTACAGCTTGACCACTACATAGACTTCGCGGCCGTCGCGCTGGGTGGGTAAAAAGTAGTTGCCTCCGTAACGGTAATACTGGATGCCGTTGATCACTTCGGCGGCGTAGCCGTTGGGGAGGGTTTCAACCACCTGGCCGGGCAGGAAACCATTGGGGCCGGGGTTCGGGCTAGCGGGCGCAGGTGCCGGCACGACCGCTACCGGTGCGGGAGCCGGTGCCGGCGGTGCCACCACCACATAGGTACGGGTGGCCGGGTACCACTGGTAATAGGCGTCGCCATACTGGTAGTAAGTCACGCCGCCCAGCTGTACCCGCACGGCGCTGGCCGGCAGGGTCACCACAGAGGCGCCCAGGGGCGCGGCAACCACCACATAGCCTCTGGGGCTGTGGCGGTAGAAGTGACCGCCATGGTAATAATAGGGGCGCCCGCCGACGGCAACACGCACGTGCCCCAGGGGTAATGCCGGTGCGATAAAGCCGATGGAAACGCGGGGGCCGCGGTAGTAGCCGCCGCGGTGATGGTGATGGTCTCCCCTGCGCTCATAGCCCCGCGCATCGGCAGACGGGCTAAAGGCGAATGCGGCCAGCGCAATGCACGCACTGGCGCCAAGTATACTCTTCAGCAGTTTCACGGTTTCTCCAGCGAAGTGGTCACTCACATCCCGGATGCTACCCCGTATCGTGGCAGTAAAGACAGGTTATTCGGTTAAGAATTGTCAACCTTCCCATGAGTGGGTGCCTGGGGGCGATTGCGCTGGATGATCCCCATCAGCCGGTACAACAGCTGCGCAGCGGCGAAATCATAGGCATGGAAGCCTTTGATCGGCGCAAATTCCAGTAGATCGAAGCCTATGATTTCCCTTTGCCGTGCGACGGACTCGAACAGGTTGAGGGTCTGGTACCAGCCCAGGCCGCCCGGCACCGGGGTGCCGGTGGCGGGGAATACCGAGGGGTCCAGGCCGTCCACATCCAGGGTAAAGAAGACTTTTCCGGGGAAATGCTCCGGGAGCTGAAATTCCTGCACCTGGTTGGGTACCAGCTGGTGGGCGTCCAGGTAGCCTACCTGGTAGTCCCTGCGCGCCTGCATTTCCTCTTCGCAGTAGGCGCGAATACCCAACTGGAACAGCGGCACGCCGGCCTCCACCACCAGGCGCATCACACTGGCATGACTGTGCTTGTGGCCTTCGTAGCGGTCGCGCAGGTCCGCGTGGGCGTCGATCTGCACCACGCCAAAGTCGGTCTCGCCGGCGTCCAGCAGGCCCTGGATGAGGCCCCAGGTCACCGAGTGCTCGCCGCCGATACCCACCGGCATCTTGCCCAGTGCCCGCACCGCCTGGGTGGCCGCGGCGATATGGCCCATCACCTGTTCCGCGCTACCGGACACCGATACCGGTGAGCGGGTGTAGATGCCCATTTCACAGGGGGAGGAGAAGTTGTCGAACGTCTCCAGCTGCCAGGAGGCTGCCAGAATGGCGGCGGGGCCCCTGCCGGTACCGCCGCCATAGGAAACGGTTTCCTCGTAGGGAATGGGTATGATATGGAAAAAGGCCTCTTCCGGCTTTGGCTGTTCGATTTCGGAGCCGAGAAAAATGGGGTAATCATTTTCAGACAGCATGTGTGGTTCCTCTGGCGGCGGATGCGCTTCTGCTGGGGCTGTTTATTGCACTGTGGAATGCACTCAGGAGAGCCGTTCCTTAAAGTCCCGGTAACTGAATTCCTTGATGATTTGCAGCTCGTCGCTAGCGGAGTTCCACAGGGCGATGGCCGGCAGGGGAATACCGTTAAAGGTATTGGTTTTTACCATGGTGTAATAGGCCATCTCCTCAAATACCAGGCGATCGCCAGCTTTCAGGGGGTCCTGAAAACTGTACTCGCCAATACTGTCACCGGCCAGGCAGCTCTGCCCCCCCAGGCAGTAAGTGTGGGGGAGTTCGCCGGGCCGCGCCGCGCCGGTGATCTCCGGGCGATAGGGCATCTCCAGGGTATCGGGCATATGGCAGGTGGCGGAGACGTCGAGGATGGCCTGGTTCTGGCCGTTCCAGCTGGTGTCCACCACCTCGGATACCAGGATGCCGGAAAACAGAGCGATGGCTTCGCCGGGTTCCAGGTACACCTGTACGGCGTATTTTGCCGAGAAGGCGCGTACCGCTGCCACCAGTGCGTCCACCTGGTAGTCGCTGCGGGTGATATGGTGGCCGCCGCCGAAGTTGATCCACTCCATCTGCGGAATCAGGTGACCGAATTTCTCTTTCACGGCGGCAATGGTGCGTTCCAGGGGTTTGAAGTCCTGTTCGCACAGGGTGTGGAAGTGCAGGCCGCTGATACCTTCGAGCGATTCGCCGTCAAACAGCGCGCGCACAATGCCCAGGCGCGAACGGGGTGCGCAGGGATCGTAACGCTCGGTGTGCCCTTCGGAATGCTCGGGATTGATGCGCAGGCCGAAGCGCAATTCCGGGCGCTGCTGTTGCATTTCCAGGCACAGTGCCCGGTAGCGCTGCCACTGGGAGAAGGAGTTGAAAATCACATGGTGGGCGAATGTGAGAATCTCGCGCAGTTCCCCCTCCTTGTAACCGGCACTGAACACATGCACTTCCCTGCCCTGGTCGTGACCGCCGTACGCCTCAAATCCCAGCTTGGCCTCATACAGCCCGCTGGCGCAGGTGCCGGACAGGTATTCGGCCACGATATGGCCGGTGCTGAACATGGCGAAGGCCTTGAGGGCGGCGAGCACCTTGGCGCCGCTGCGGGCCTGTACATCGGCGAGTACCGACAAATTATCACGCAGGGCAATCTCGTCGATCACAAAACAGGGGGAGGGTACACGACCGGGATCAAAACTGCCGAAGTAGTCTACGCGAGGGGTGAGGTCCATGGGGGCACTGTATCCTGGTGTGGCGGGCAGGCCCCTGGCCCGCCCTGGGGATTTATGGGGGGTGCGGGTTTACTGGAAGGGCCTGTCCAGCCAGGTTTCCTGCCAGGGCAGGCCGTACTTGTTCAGGTCGTGCATAAAGGGGTCCGGGTCCAGCTGCTCCAAATTCCATACGCCCGGCTTCATCCACTTGCCTTCCAGCATCATCTTGGCGCCGATCATGGCGGGAACACCGGTGGTGTAGGAAATGGCCTGGGATTGCACTTCTTTGTAGCAATCCTGGTGATCGCAGGTGTTGTAGAGGTAGTAGATCTTTTCCTCGCCGTCCTTGGTGCCGCGGATAATATTGCCGATGCAGGTTTTGCCTTTGGTCAGCGGGCCCAGGCTGGCGGGGTCCGGCAGCATCGCCTTGAGGAACTGGATGGGTACGATGCTGTGCCCCTGGAATTCCACCGGTTCAATACCGGTCATACCCACATTCTGCAGGACTTCCAGGTGCTTCAGGTAGCTCTCGCCAAAAGTCATCCAGAAGCGCGCGCGCTCGATTTCCGGGAAGTGCTTGCAGAGGGACTCCAACTCCTCGTGATACAGCAGGTAAATATCCTTGTCGCCGATGCCCTCGGGGAAATGGAACACGCGCTTCTCTGCCATTGGCTCGGTGGTGACCCACTGGCTGTTTTCCCAGTAGCGGCCGTTGGCGGTGATTTCGCGGATATTGATTTCCGGATTGAAGTTGGTGGCAAACGGCAGGCCGTGATCGCCGGCGTTGCAGTCGAGAATATCCAGGGTATGGATACGGTCGAAGTGGTGTTTTTTGGCGTAGGCGGTAAATACGCTGGTAACGCCGGGATCGAAACCGCTGCCCAGCAGTGCCATCAAACCGGCTTTCTCGAATCGGTCCTGGTAGGCCCACTGCCATTTGTACTCGAACTTGGCCTCTTCCGGCGGTTCGTAGTTGGCGGTGTCCAGGTAGTGCACGCCGGTCTCCAGGCAGGCATCCATGATGTGCAGGTCCTGGTAGGGCAGGGCCACGTTGATGATCATGTCCGGCTGCACACTCTCGATCAGTTTGACCAGTTCCGGCACATTGTCCGCATCCACTTCGGCAGTATCAATTTTGCGCGGCAGCATCGCTGCAATCTTGTCGCACTTGCTCCTGGTGCGGCTGGCTAACGTGATGTGCTCAAACACTTCCGCAACCTGGGCGCACTTGTGTGCAACCACCTGGCCGACGCCGCCGGCGCCGATGATCAGTATGTTGGCCATAAGGATCTCCTTAATCTGCAGCTTTTCTCGCCGCTGTCTTCTCTGGCGCTGGGCCTTATTTCTCAAAGTAGGTGTAACCGCTCATGCTGGCGGTGTAGGTATGCAGAATCTGCTTGCGCTGGGCGGCGGTAATCAAGCCCTTTTTCACCGCGCGTTCCGCCAGGCGGCGAAAGCGCTCGAACAGCGCCTTGGGCTGGTACTCCACGTAGCTGAGCACATCGGCAATACTGTCGCCGTGAATTTCGCGGCTGAAATCAATGCTGCCGTCTTCCTGGAAGCGCACACTCACCACATGGGTATCACCGAACAGGTTGTGCAGGTCGCCAAGGGTTTCCTGGTAGGCGCCGATTAAGAAGGTGCCGAGAATATAGTCCTCGTCTTCTTTGAGTTCGTGCAGGGGCAGGGTTTTCTGCGCTTTCTCCCGGCCGATAAAGCGGTCGATCTTGCCGTCACAGTCGCAGGTGATATCGGCGAGGATGGCCGAGCGCGTCGGTGCCTCGTCCAGGCGGTGGATCGGCAGCAGCGGAAATATCTGGTTGATGGCCCAGATATCCGGCAGCGACTGGAATACGCTCATATTCGCGTAGTAGATATCCGACAATACCTCGGGCAGTGCCTGCAGGTCCGCCGGGATCTCCTCGGCTTCGTCCAGCAGCTGGCGAATTTCCCAGGCGCCCTGAAGGAACAGGTTTTCCGCATTGGCGCGCTCGCGCAGGCTCACCTGGCCGTGCAGGTAGAGAGAGCGCACCTCATCGCGATAATAGAGTGTGTCGTTATAGCTTTCCTGCAGATTTCTGGGGGTGATATTGCGCACCGCGTCCTGCAGGTTCATCAGCATCGGGTGATCCCCCTCGTTGATTCTGGTGTGCTCCAGTTCCACCGGCTCGAAGCGGGTGGTGTCGAGAATATCGAACAACAGCACCGAGGAGTAGGCCACCGTGGCGCGGCCGGACTCGGTGATAATCACCGGGTGGGCCACACCCTCACTGTCGAGGGTGCCCATAATGGCCTCCACCACATCCACGCAATATTCATCGAGGGAGTAATTTTTGGAGTGGATGTGGTTGGTTTTGGTGCCGTCGTAGTCTACGGCCAGGCCGCCGCCCAGGTCCAGATAGCCCATGGGTGCCCCCTCTTCCACCAGATCGGCGTAATAGCGGCAGGCCTCCAGTACACCGGTGCGGATATCGCGGATATTCGGTACCTGCGAGCCCAGGTGGTAGTGCAGCAGCTTGAGGCAGTCGAGCATCCCGTGCTTGCGCAGCTGGTCGACCATAGCGATCAGGTCGTTGCTGCCGAGGCCGAAAATACTGCGATCACCACTGGTGGCATTCCAGTAGCCGCCCACTTTGGAGGCGAGTTTGACCCGCGCGCCGATATTGGGGCGCACCTGCTCCCGCTCGGCACAGCGGATAATGGTCTGCACCTCCGAGGGGGTTTCCACCACAAAGAAAACCTGTACCCCCAGGCGCTGCGCCTGCAGACCCAGATTGATAAATTCCTCATCCTTGTAGCCGTTGCAAACAATCAGGGACTCGGTGTTGTCCAGGATCGACAGTGCTGCAATCAGCTCCGCTTTGCTGCCGGCCTCCAGGCCATGGTTGAAGGGATGGCCGGCACTGGCGATTTCCTCGATCACCTGGCACTGCTGGTTGACCTTGATGGGGAAGACGCCGCGGTAAACATTGCCATAGCCGCAGCGGACGATGGCGCGGGCAAAGGAGGTATTGATGCGGGCGATCTGGGCATCGAGCAGGTTTTCGATACGCAGCAACAGCGGCATGCCGAGTCCGCGCTCGGTGGCACCGCGGGCGATATCCATCAGGGAGACGCTGTGGGCTTTGCCACTGGGGCCCTCCACCTGAACCGAAATCTCTCCTTTTGCATTCAGATCAAAATAACCGGCGCCCCAGTTGCGGATACCGTAGAGATCGGCTGAATCCTCGCAGGTCCAATCCTGAATTTGTTGCTGTTTCATGGCACTTGTCTGTTGAGCCTCGGCGGGCGCGAATCTTGGGCCCAGCAGCGCTGGAAAGCAATAACTATAGATAAAAAGACGGTATTTTTGTCCGGCGCAGAAGCAGCGCTACACCCGGGGTGCCCGGGTGCTGTTTTAGCGCTGTGACACCGCCGGGGTATTGTGCAAATTTGGCGGGTATGAGGGAAGCCGAAAAGTAAAAAGGCGGCCCGGAGGCCGCAGAGGTGGGGGGATGGAATCGGGGTTAAAACAGGCCGGGATTGGGGACCACCCGGTAGCCGCGTCGCACGTCATCCCACAGGTAGTAGGTGTCGTAAGCGACGTAATAGTGGCGGCCGCCGACAACCACAGTGAGGGCAGAGGCTGGCAGGCTGTGCACTATGGCTCCCTGGGGCGCATGGGTGACCACATATCCGCGGGATGCCGGGCGGTAAAAGATACCATCGCTATAGAAGAAGCTTGCGGCACCTAGGCTGAGGCCAACGAAGCTGTGTGGCAGGTGGCGCCAGCGATATCCGTAACCATAGTGCACCGGGCGCCAGTGGGGGCGATGTCCGCGGTAGCCGTGACGGTAGTAGGGTCTGTAGGCGGCGCGAAAGGCGTGCCTGTGCCCTTTTCGATGTCCCTGCCGGTAGCCTTTGTTGTAACCCGATTTGTAGGCGTGGCGCACTTCACGGCGGTGTTGGCGCTTTTCCTTGCGTCTTTGCTTGCGCTTTTCCTTCTTGCGCTCCTGCTTGCGGCGTTTCTTTTCCTGCTTGCGGTTTTGGTGCTTTTTGTCATGGTATTTGTCGTGGCTGCGCTTCACATGGCGCTGCTCGCGATGGGCCTTTCCCTGCCCGTGGTGATCGAGGTCCAGTGCGCGCTGGAGTCCCCGGGAAACTTCGGACAGTGCGGGGTTTGCTATCAGCAGCAGGCCCGCGGTGACGATGGCGGTCGCAAGATGTCTCATGGCGGCACTCCCGAGCCCGGATGGCTCTTTTATGTTGTTTGCGGTCTTTTGTGTATCATGGCGGGTAGTTTGCCTTGACGCATCTGAACACTTCCTGAACTGCTTTGATTGTCACTCAGGGAGTGGAACAAAGGGATGACTGGTAATCCAGCCAGTGACACTTTCCCTGTGCGAGGCTTGGAACTGTACCCTGGGAAAACCCGGGAATAGCGCCAGTTTTGCCCTGTTGAGACACCTGACTGCGGCGAGTATGATGCCACGCAGATCCCCAGTGAGCAGGAGAGCGATGCAAGTCTTCCACCACGTAGCAAGCCTGCGCGAGGCACTGGCCAAGGCCCGCAGGGACGGCAAAACCATTGGTTTCGTACCCACAATGGGCAATCTGCACGATGCCCATATCGAACTGGTGCGAATGGCCCGACAGCACTGCGATCGGGTAGTGGTTTCTATTTTTGTCAACCGACTGCAATTTGGTCTGAACGAGGACTGGGACAAGTATCCGCGCACCATGGAGCGGGATATGGCCAGGCTGCGCGATGCCGCGTGCGATTTCCTGTTCCACCCGGATGAGGGCGAAATCTACCCCAATGGTATGGACCAGCAGACCCGCGTGGTCTGTCCGGCCATGACCGGTGTACTGTGTGGTGCCAGCCGACCCGGTCACTTTGAAGGGGTTACCACTGTGGTGGCCAAACTGTTCAATATTGTGCAGCCGGACAAGGCGGTGTTTGGCATCAAGGACTTCCAGCAGCTGGCCGTTGTTCGCCGCATGGTGGAGGACCTGTGCCTGCCCGTGGACATCCTCGCGGCTCCGGTGCACCGCGAGGCGGATGGCCTGGCGATGAGTTCCCGCAATGTGTACATCACCGCGAAAGAGCGGCCCAAGGTGGCGGTGTTGAATCAGTCGCTGAACTGGGTCAGGAATGAGATACTGGCGGGACGCAGGGATTTTGCCGCCCTGGAGGCCGAGGCGCGCAGGCGTGTGGAAAACAGTGGTTTCCGTGCCGACTACTTTTCCATCTGCCACAGCAGGGACTTGCAGCCGGCTGCAGATGACGACAAACAGATTACGATCCTGGGTGCGATGTACACCAGCGCAGCGCGTTTGATTGACAATCTATCTCTGGAACTCTGAGGGGGCACCTGAGCATGCAATTCGAAATGTTGAAAGGCAAACTGCATATGGCCACAGTCACCCAGGCTGAACTCTGGTACGACGGCTCCTGTGCAATTGATCAGGATCTGGTGGAGCTGGCCGGTCTGCGTGAGTTCGAAAAGATTGATATCTACAATGTGAGTAATGGCGAACGCTTCCACACCTACGTGATCCTGGCCGAGCGCGGTTCCGGCGTTATTTCCATGAACGGCGCCGCGGCGCGCCGCGTGCAGGTGGGTGATCGAGTCATTATCGCCTCTTATGCACAGGTGTCTGAAGCAGAAGCCGATAATTTCAAGCCCAGTCTGGTTTACCTGGATGAAAAAAATCAGGTGGCGCGTAGCACCAACACAATCCCGGTGCAGCTCGCTGAGGTCTGAGTTTTACGATTGCGCTTAAAGATCACGTGAACCCCGAAGCGAATGCATACTGGGCGCGTCAAGTGAGATCTTTGTGCTCCTGTATTCGTAGTCGCATAATCGAAGCACATCAAACGCTTCTCAGCTGCTTCCACGACCTCCTGCTCCCTTAATCGGCTTCTCCATACCCGGGATATCCTGCCGGAGACTGAGGGAACAGCAGTCTATATCTTCTCTCTTTCTCCCCTTCCAATTGGTTGAATCCGGCCCCAAGCTTTTGGAGCTTTTGCCGCTCAGGAAAAACCCCTAACTGGCTGGTATCTCACCGCTGCGTTCGCCCTCAAACTATTTGACCCAGCGGCGGATGGTGGTGGTGCCCATATCCTGGGAAGGGGCTGCCTCAGATACTGCACAACCCTAATCTACAATCGAGCGGGCAGTATCCGGCTTCAGCCCGGGAAAAGGATTGATATGCTCTGCTCACAGACGGCAATGCGGGGAGGGGTTCTGGCTCCAGTGTATTCAATTATCTGGAAAGCTTAACCGCTGTACCAAAAGCCAATATTTCTGATGATCCTTCCGTGATTGAACTTGTGGTAAATCGAATGCCTACCACAGCATCGGCTCTCAATTCCTGCGCTTTTGATAACAAGCGTTTTATTGCAACACTCCTGGCCTCGGTCAGCATTTCTGTATACCCTTTTAATTCCCCGCCCACAATTCCCTTAAGCCCAGCCATAATATCTCGACCAACATGTTTCGATTGAACGACATTACCGCTAACGACTTCCAGAATTTCTGTGATTTCACGATTGGGAACAGTCTGGGTTGTGGTATAAATCATCGGTTTTCCTCAATGAGATCATGCCGTGCCTAATGATAAATTAGGGGCTTGTAGGTATTATTTTATGAAAGGGTTCTTCCTGTACTCAGCCTGAGCGAGAAGGAAGGAGCTGCAGATTCCCCAGGAATAGATTGACTGCCACCTTGTGACGATCATAACGTCTGGCCGCTGAAAAGTACAACCGATACCATGCGTTTGGCCGGAGGGGTGTGTTCCTGCTAGAAAGACGCAGGTTACAGACTGGGTATAGGTGAAAAGTTGATATCAACATGCAGTTAATGCTTCAACACTATCTACAACAGAGTATTCACCACAAGGTCGATCGGGTTTTTGGCCGTTGGTCTCGCAAAGTAATTGCAGAGATTGCGGACTGCCGGTTTAAGTTTGGAAAAGCTGGGAGAGTGCACTTGTCCTGGCTAGCGGGATACCGAAAAGGTTTTTACTGGGATCTCCAGGTGTGTGGAAAGAGCGTTTTGTGATGGCGGACAGTATCGGGGTAGAACAGTGTATATAAAGCCTCCAGTCGTAACGGGCACAAGCGATACGTTGGGACTCTATGCATGTTTCTGTTGCACTGGTTGGGGAACAATAAAAGGCGTCGGCGGTGGGTGAGCTGCTGACTATGCCCGGTTTTTTCCGTCCTGGCATTTACTGCACAAAAACCAGAATTTCCCAATAAGCTACAGTCGGGTTTATTCAACATTTATTGATTCTAAATCGCGGTGATTGGAATACTTCAAGCATAATTACTCCAGGCGTGCTAAAGACCTGGCATCGCTTGCCGGACAGCCTGCCAGGACTTACACTCGCCATATAATGGATACTGTGCCCATAGGTTTCGGGTCATGTAAAGGTGATGACTTTAGGGCTGTAATACTATCAAGAGAGATGAAAAAGGTTCTGTAAAATTCAGGCTCACCGACACAACAAGCGCCGCGCCCATAATAAAGGAGAAGATAATGTCAGAAGTCCACACCCGTCCCATACCCGCAGCATTTATTGAAAATGCGCTGATTGGTGCCGATGACTATGAGAGGATGTACCGTCAGTCGGTGGAGAATCCGGAGGCTTTCTGGGCCCAGCAGGCCAAGGATTTCCTGCATTGGGACCAGCCCTTTACCCGGGTATTCCATGAGGATTTGTCACGCGGCGATACCGCCTGGTTTGCGGATGGAGCCCTGAACGTCACTGTCAATTGCATTGACCGACACCTGGCCAACCGCGCGGACCAGACAGCAATCCTGTGGGAGGGGGACGATCCGGCGGATAACCAGGCGATCAGCTATCGCACCCTGTACGAAAAGGTGTGCCGGCTGGCCAACCTGCTGAAGGCGCAGGGGGTTAAGAAGGGTGACCGCGTCTGTATCTATATGCCGATGATCCCGGAGGCCGCCTATGCGATGCTCGCCTGTGCCCGTATCGGTGCGGTGCACTCTGTGGTGTTTGGCGGTTTCTCGCCGGCTTCTCTGAAAGACCGTATTCTGGATGCCGATTGCCGTCTGGTGATAACGGCGGATGAAGGGGTCCGGGGGGGGAAACACATTCCCCTCAAGGCCAATGTGGATCGCGCCCTGACCGATTGCCCCGAGGTGCGCAGGGTGATCGTTGTGAAACGCACCGGTGTCCCGGTGGACTGGGACAGCAAGCGCGATATCTGGTATGCGGAGTCCGTTGCCGGAATGGACAGCGAGTGCGCGCCGGAAATTGTGCATGCCGAAGACCCGCTGTTTATCCTCTATACCTCAGGTTCCACCGGCAAACCCAAGGGCGTGATGCACACGACAGCCGGATATCTGCTGATGGCTACCATGACCTTCAAATATGTGTTCGATTACAAAGAGGGGGAGGTTTTCTGGTGTACGGCCGATGTCGGTTGGATTACCGGCCATAGCTACATCGTCTACGGACCGCTCTGTGCTGGTGCCTCCACCCTGATGTTTGAGGGCGTGCCCACTTACCCGGATGCTTCGCGGTTCTGGCAGGTTGTGGATAAGCACAAGGTCAATGCATTTTATACGGCGCCTACGGCCATTCGTGCCCTGATGGGCGCTGGTGACGACTTTGTCACGAAGACAGACCGCAGTTCTCTCCGGCTGCTGGGTACCGTGGGTGAGCCCATCAATCCGGAGGCCTGGGAGTGGTATTACACGGTGGTCGGTGACGCGCGCTGTCCAATTGTGGATACCTGGTGGCAAACGGAAACCGGTGCCCATATGATTTCTCCGCTGCCAGGCGCCATGGCGCTCAAGCCCGGTTCCGCTGCCAGGCCCTTTTTCGGTGTCCAGCCCGCCCTGCTGGATGGTGATGGCAAAGAGATCGAGGGACAGGGCGAGGGCTCACTGGTGATCAAACGCAGCTGGCCTTCGATGATTCGCGGTATTTACGGTGATCGCCAGCGTATGATTGATACCTATTTTTCCACCTATCCCGGTTATTATTTTACCGGTGACGGAGCGCGCCGAGACGGGGATGGTTACTACTGGATTACCGGGCGTATCGATGATGTGCTGAATGTTTCCGGCCACAGGCTCGGCACGGCGGAAGTGGAAAGCGCACTGGTGCTGCACGAGGATACTGCCGAAGCGGCGGTGGTGGGTTATCCTCACCCTGTAAAAGGGCAGGGTATCTATGCGTTTGTCACCTTGAAATCGGGACACGCCCCCAGTGAAGCCCTGCGACGGGCACTGATTGACCTGTGCGCAACGGAGATAGGCCCTATCGCCAAGCCCGACATTATCCAATGGGCGCCGGGCCTGCCCAAGACACGCTCGGGCAAGATTATGCGGCGTATTTTGCGCAAGATTGCCTGCAATGCGCTGGATAGCCTGGGGGATACTTCCACACTTGCGGATCCCTCGGTCGTTGACGAATTGATCGCGCATCGAGAAAATCGCTGACCCTGCCTGTCACACGGCCTGCAGAAAAGGCCGGCTCCGCCCGGTCTTCGCGCCGGTCACAGGGTGCGAAAATCTGTTATTCACGCATGGGAAAAATGCGCTGGAGAATTGCACACCCCAGAAGCAAGCCCGGCGCAATCCGGATAAGTGCTTCGCAATAAGGAAGAAACAGCTTGGACCAGGGACAGTACCTTTGTGAACACTACCGTTTCGCGGCAAACCAGCGCTTGAAGGTGTTCAACTTTTTTGTTGTCTTGACCATGTTTGTAGAGGGTGGAATTTTTACCGCAGTGGAAAAAAATTTTCACCCTTTGATTCTGGCCCTGTTGGGAGGGCTGGTTATTATTGTGGTGACAGTATTCTGGTTGATGGATATACGCAGCAGACAGCTGCTCAAGCTTGCCGTGCCTGCATTAAAAAGACTGGAGCAGGAATATCCCGAAGAGGCCAGGATTTTTTCCAACGATGCAGTGCGCAGGGGAGATGTGGCCCGCTACACTTTTGCTTTTCGCATCCTCCTGGTCGGTCAGCTGCTTTTCGGCCTGAGTGTTGCTACCTATGGTCTGCATCACTGGTATATCGCTCCCTGAAGGATCGGGAAAACCTGTCCACCACAGGGACTTTGCATATTTGTGCGCATCCAGGATTTGACCTGCCAGGTTTGATGCGCGCATCAGATCGATAATACCCAGTCCCGCTTCTCTTTACAGAACACTCGGCAGGATAAAAAAGGCCGCCGGCTGGGGTTTTGCGTGCAGTCGCTGTTGCTATCCGCCGATTCTGTGTCTGTATGCCGCGATGCAGCTTGAACTGCATTGGCAGTATTCAGTTGGCGTTAAATTCATTAATTAGACACCTCATTGGCTGGATGGAAATTGGGTTTCTCTGCTGCCTGGGAGCAGCGGGATACCATCCCCTGTACTATCTTGCAGAATACAGTGGGGCTCCGCTCCTCTGCAGGAAGATTGTGTACTACTGGCTGGCACTGCCGATTTGCAGCTACAGTGCGGTGCGGCGGAGTGAAACAGGGTATCACCAACAGCCAGTACACAGACATTGACTGCTTTTTTCGTCAATCACCGTGCGTTGCTGTGCCGACATGACCTGTCTGCTGCGCGGGCTGCTGGCCCGGGCGGCGGCGTGGCAGGTGTCTATAGGCGTCACGAATACCTTGCGCCACCACTTTCCAAGCCAGACAGCAGCAACACCAAACGGGCCTGTACCCTGTCCGATGGGCCACAGGAAGAGCCTGACAGTCAGTGCCACTGGTTTGACAGCGGAGAAAAAGATGAATGACATGGCACGCGCCAAATACCTTCCCATTGCTCTGGTGGTAATTGGTCTGATTTTTATCTTCGCCGTCTACCCCATGATGACATGGATATCACCCTCGGGTTGGCGTTGGATGCCACCACAACCTGAATATGAACAGATTCTAATGGGAACCTACGCAACGCTGGGCATATTCCTGATTCGCGCTGCAAAAAATCCCATTGCCCATGCGAGCCTGATCTGGTTCACGATCTGGTCCAGCCTGGTGCACGCCACCATTATGCTGTTGCAGGTGCTGGCCGACCCGACTGAGCGCGCCCATCTGATCGGGAGTATCCCGAGTTTTTATTTGATGGCGGGAGTTCTCTGGTATCTGATGCCCAGCCGCAGCTTTAAAAATCAACAGCTCAGCGATAATTCTTGAGAACAGTGGCCTCTTGATTCTACGCGACAATTGGCCTGCGCTATAAGGCCGATAACAAGGTCTAATTTCCCGTTGACGGTATACCCCATTACTGTTTGTTTTCGTAACAGAGACTACTGGCGGGGTAAACAAACCAATGAAATATCTTCCTTTATTTGCTTTTACTATCGGTCTGATAGGCAGTGCCAATGCTGAAACACTCACCCGTGATAATGGCGCGCCTGTAGGCGATAACCAGAACGCGCAGACAGCGGGAGAAAATGGCGGCAACATGCTACAGGATGTGCAGCTTCTACAAAAATTGCAGCGTTTTTCCCGTGAACGAATTCCCGAGCGGGTTGTGCATGCGCGCGGAACCGGGGTCCATGGAGAGTTTGTACCCACGGCGGATATCAGTAACCTGACTCGCGCAGCAGTATTTGAGCCCGGTAGCAAGACGCCGGTGTTTGTACGCTTTTCCACGGTTATCCACTCCAAAGGGTCCCCGGAAACCCTGCGTGACCCGCGCGGCTTTGCCACCAAATTTTATACCGAAGAAGGAAACTGGGATCTGGTTGGTAATAATCTGCCAGTATTTTTTATACGCGACGCAATTAAATTCCCGGATATGGTGCACTCGCTGAAGCCTTCACCGGTAACCAACCAGCAGGACCCCAATCGGTTTTTTGATTTTTTCAGCCATGTACCAGAAGCCACCCATATGCTGAGCTGGGTATATTCTGATTATGGAACGCCGGCGAATCTGCGTCAGATGGACGGCTGGGGCGTGCACGCTTACAAGCTTATCAATGAGAATGGCGATGTAAATTATGTAAAATTCCATTGGAAATCCCGTCAGGGTATCAACAACCTGACTGCTGAGGAAGCAGCGGAAATCCAGGCGAAAGATTTCAGTCACGCAACTCGAGATATGTATGCGGCGATTGAAAAAGGGGACTACCCCAAGTGGGACCTGTATATCAAAGTTCTGAAACCGTCGCAGCTGAATGGCTTTGATTACAACCCGCTGGATGCCACCAAGATGTGGTTGGATGTGCCAGAAACTCAAATTGGCACCATGACCCTGAACCGGATGCCGACAAATTTCTTTCAGGAAACAGAGCAATCCGCTTTTGCGCCGGCGAATATAGTGCCGGGTATCGAGCCTTCGGAAGATCGCTTGTTGCAGGGACGTATCTTCTCCTATTCTGACACGCAGATGTATCGACTCGGGGCAAATCATCAACAGCTACCGATTAACCGCCCCCGTGTTGCAGTACAGAATTGGAACCAGGATGGTGCAGGTAATTACGGTCAGCAAACTTCGGATGTGAATTATCAGCCGAGCCGTATTGACCCGCGTAATGAAGATCCCAAGGGCCTTTACAGCAGCAAGCCATTGACCGGGAGCACACAGCAAAGAGCGATCGAGAAAAAGCTCCCCTTTGCCCAGGCCGGGGTTTTTTATCGCGGCCTAAGCCCAGAGGAGCGCCAAAGCCTGATTGAAAACCTCGCGGGTGATCTCGGCAAAGTGCGCGATGACAATACCAGGCACATTATGCTGAGTTATTTCTACCGGGCCGATAAGGACTACGGCGAGCGTCTGACCAAGGCTGTAGGCGGGGACTTGAACCGGGTCAAGAAACTGGCCCGGTAGGCTTCTGTCAAGGGGCGGCAACTGCCGCCCGGGATTTTCCAGAGGTGGAACCATGAGGTATGTTTTTCTCACCGCACTCTTTGTCACTGTGGGGGCTTTTGCCCAGGAACCGGCTGATAAAGATGCTGGCTTTGCCGAGCTTTCCCGCTACTACTTTGCCGCGGCCCGAATCGGCGATACAGAGGTACTGCGTGAATTTTCCCAGGCGGGCTTCCCTCTGGATCTTAAAAACCCCAAAGGCTACACGGCATTGATGATCGCCACCTATAACGGCAATGAGCCGGCGGTGGATTACCTTCTGGAACGGGGTGCAGACGCCTGCGTGGAGGACCGCCGAGGCAACACTGCCCTGATGGCCGCAATCTTTCGCGGGGAGTTCTCGATTGCTCGCACCCTGCTTAAACAGGACTGCGATACCGCACGAACCAACAAGGCCGGCCAAAGCGCAGAGGATTTTGCCCGGGTGTTTGGGCGCGAGCGGGTGGTGCAGTTACTGCAACAGCGGCGCATGGCAGCAGAGGGTTGATCCATTACACGCCGACCTGGGTAGTCTGCGAAGGCGACAAAAGAATCTCCCCGGGGGAATTCAACGGAGGCTGCCGCATCAACCGGTGACCGCTCAATCAGTGTTTGTCCCCGCCCCCGCGACCGCGTTAGCATAGTCAACTGTAATCCAGCTGGTACCCGCTATGCCCCAGAACCCCCATCCCTACGAAGCCCTGACACCGGATGTGGTTATAGACTGTGTGGAGAGCAGCGGGTTGATTTCCGATGCGCGTATATTCCCTCTCAACAGCTATGAGAACCGCGTTTACTCGGTGGGTATTGAGGGGGATGAACCACGCATTGCCAAGTTCTACCGCCCCGGTCGCTGGAGCGATGCACAGATACTGGAGGAGCACCAGTTCACCCTGGAGCTGGCGGCAGCGGAGATTCCTGTAGTGGCGCCGCTACAATTTGAAGGGCGCACCCTGCTGGAGTCCGCCGGATTCCGCTTCGCCCTGTTCCCCCGCCGCGGGGGGCGCCAGTTGGAGCTGGACAACTTCGATCACCTGGTGCAGGTGGGGACCATGCTCGGGCGCATCCATGCCATTGCTGCTGCGAAGCCATTTACCCATCGCCCGGCCCTGACCCTGCAACATTTCGCCATTGACAGCCGTGAATTTATTCTGGATGGTGATTTTTTACCGCCGGAAAACCGCGAGGCCTACGCCACTGTGACCGGTCATATCATTGAGCAGGTGGCGCCGTTGTTTGAGCGCGACTGGGACCTGTTGCGCCTGCACGGTGACTGCCACAGCGGCAACTTCCTGTGGCGCGATGACACCCCCTGGTTTGTGGATCTGGATGATTGCCTGATGGGCCCGGCCATCCAGGATATCTGGATGCTGATCTCGGGTAATCGCGCGGAGCAGACCGCCTACCTGGATGCGGTGCTGGAAGGCTATGAAACCTTTTACCCTTTTGATCCCAAGCAATTACAACTGGTGGAGCCGCTGCGCTGCCTGCGCCAGATGCACCACGCCGCCTGGCTCGCACGGCGCTGGCGGGACCCGGCGTTTCCCCGGGCCTTCCCCTGGTTTAATACCCCCCGCTACTGGGCGGAACATATTCTGGCGCTACGGGAGCAGCAGTCGGCACTGCTGGAGCCGCCACTGACACTGGGCACGGTATAATATGGAAAAATCCACTATGGACGCTATTGGCACCGGGACTGACATGGATCTGATGTGGGAGAGAATTCGCACCGAGGTGGCACAGCAGGTCGAACGGGAACCGATTCTGGCCAGCTTCCTGCACGCCACCATTTTAAATCACACTACCCTGGAGGCTGCACTCAGCTTTCATCTGGCCAACAAGCTGGATAATACCGTGGCGCCGGCGCTGTTGGTCCGCGAGGTGATCGATGAGGCCCTGGCCGCAGATCCCGGTATCGGCACGGCTGCGCGCGCAGACCTGGAAGCCACCTATCTGCGCGATTCCGCGTGCCACTCTCCCTGCGAGCCGTTACTGTATTTTAAGGGATTTCACGCCCTGCAGGTGTATCGGGTAGCCCACTGGTTGTGGCAACAACAACGCCGCTCGCTGGCGATGTTCCTGCAGCACCGGGTGTCCGTGGTTTTCGGTGTCGATATTCACCCGGCCGCACAGTTGGGCGAGGGCATACTGCTGGATCACGCCACCGGCATTGTTATCGGAGAAACCGCGGTGGTGGAGGACAATGTCTCCATCATGCAGTCAGTGACCCTGGGGGGTACCGGTAAGGAGACCGGTGACCGCCACCCGAAAATCCGCTGCGGGGTCCTGATTGGCGCCGGCAGCAAGGTGCTCGGTAATATCGAAGTGGGGGTTTGCGCCCAGGTGGCCTCCGGTAGTGTGGTACTCAAGCAGGTACCGGAGAAGACTCTGGTGGCCGGTGTGCCGGCCGAGGTGGTGGGACCGGCAACCTGCGCCCAGCCGGCCATGTCGATGGATCAGTGTGCGCTCCCGGCAGTGGAAAAATAGCGGGCTTACTCCCGTTTGCACAGAGCGCAGTGGGCTTCCAGCCCCTCGGGAAGTGGCTAATTGGAACTATCATTGTATCCATGAAATACAGTCTCAGCGCCAAAAACCTCGTCTGCCGAAACCTCGAAACCTATGCCAGCTATAAAGCGGGCCTGATCAGTCCCGACCACACCCGGGAAATTACCGGTCTAGTGCGCAGTGACAGCGGATTGTTGTCGGGCAGCCTCAACCAAGTGGTCTCCAACACGGTGATGCCCCCGCGTATCCTGCAGCGCTTTGCGGTGGATTACTTTGCCGAGCGCCACAGCCCCTTCACCCTCTGGCACAGTGCCACCAAGCCCTTGGACGATCGTGCGCTGGTAGAACTGGGCCTGCATAGAAAACCGTCTCAGGTGGCGATGGCGGCGGAGGTACAGTTCCTCACCCCGGATTCGGTTTTGGCGCCCGAGCTGCGCGGGCGGTTAACCTTTTCCCAGGCGAAAAAGGAAGATCTGTCCGACTATGCCCAGGTGCAGGCAGCGGGATGCGGCAGTACCCGTGAGGCAGCCCAGTTGAACAAGTTTTATGGGGCCCTGGTGGATATACCCGAGCAGAGGCGCGCACGTCTGCGGTTTTTTTTGGCCCGACTGGATGGCTGCGCAGCCGCAGCCGGTTGCCTGTTTGCCTCCGCCGATGCCCTGGGTGTGTACGATCTGTTTACCCTGGAGGACTACCGGGGACAGGGGGTCGGCCGTGCGCTTTTCTGCCATTTGTTGCAACAGGCCCAGGCCAGCCACCACCGCAGCCTGGTGGCACTGGTGCCGGCCGACCGGCAGCAGCTACCGTTGGACTGTGGTTTTTTTGCTGTTGGGGAAGTGGCGTGTTATTTGTATAGGCCCTAGTGCATTTGCAAATCAGGCGCGCGCTATGGGGAAGGCGATCACTTCCTCGATAGACCCGTAGCCTCCCGCCAGCATCATCAGGCGATCCACACCGAGAGCGACTCCGGCACACTCCGGCATCCCCGCCTGCAGGGCCAGCAGCAGGCGCTCGTCAAATGGAGGGGTGGGACGGCTGTGGCTGCGCCGGTACTGGAGGTCTGCTTGAAAGCGCTGCAGTTGCTCGGCGCTGTCAGTCAGTTCCCAATAGCCATTGGCCAGTTCCACCCCACCCACATAGGCCTCGAAGCGCCGTGCCACAGGAGTGCCCTGTTCGTCGGCAACCACCTTGGCCAGCGCGGCCTGGTGCGCGGGAAAATCATATAACAGGGTGATGCCCTCGCCCATGGCGGGCTCCAGATAGTGGCTCATCAACAGGTCCAGGCATTCGGCCCGATCACCCGGGGTGAAAGACAGCGCTATTGTACGTCCGACACAGGCGGTCAGTTCTTTGTCACTGGCGCTGTGGGGGTCCAGCTGTAACTCGCGCAGAAACAGCGCGCGATAGCTCAGGGATTGTACCTGGGATATGCCCAGTACCAGGCCCAGTAACTCGGCCACTTCAAGCATCAGCCGGCGATCATCCCATCCGCAGCGGTACCATTCCAGCAGGGTGAATTCGGGATTGTGGCGACGGCCGCACTCGCCCTGGCGAAATGCCTTGCCCAGGTAGTAGCAGTCGCCGATGCCTGCGGCCAGCAGGCGCTTCAGGCCAAACTCTGGGCTGGTGGTCAGGTAAGAGGTGTTACCGCAGTATTCCGCGGGGATGGATTCGATATGGGGGTCGCTGGTGGCGCGGTGGGACAGTACCGGCACCTCGACCTCCAGCACTTGTCGCTGGCTGAAAAAGTGACGGATTTTCGCCAGAAGTGCGGCGCGTTGGCGCAGAGCCGCACCGGTGGCGCTGGGGTGCCAGTGGTTTGCAGTCATATAAATGGCTCTGACAGCGAGCAGTTGGACCCGCAGGACAGGGAGCGATCATTCTTCCCTGGCGCGGCCCAGGTATTCACCGGTGCGGGTGTCCACCTTGATGGTCTCGCCAATTTCCAGAAAAAGCGGCACCTTGACTACGGCACCAGTCGCCAGGGTGGCCGGTTTGGTGCCGCCCTGGGCGGTGTCGCCGCGCACGCCCGGGTCGGTATCAGTGATTTCAAGGATCACATGGTTGGGGGGGGTAACTGCCAGCGGCGCGCCGTTGTACAGAGTGACGGTGCACAGGTCCTGCTCCTTGAGCCACTTGGCCGTGTCGCCTACGGCATCGCTGCTGGCCTGGTGCTGCTCAAAGGTTTCCGGTTCCATGAAATGGAAAAACTCGCCATCGTTGTACAGGTATTCCATGTCGCGGTCCATGACATCGGCGGCTTCCAGGCTTTCGCCGGAGCGGAAGGTGCGCTCCCACACACGGCCGGTTTTCAGGTTGCGCAGCTTTACCCGGTTGAATGCCTGGCCCTTACCGGGTTTGACGAATTCGTTTTCCACAATAGAGCAGGGATCGCCGTCCAGCATTACCTTCAGACCGCCCTTGAATTCGTTGGTGGAGTAACTAGCCATATATGATCGCGCCTTATAAAGTCTATAGCGAAAAATTTTGCCGAGATTTAACCGTAATCCGTTCGCCTTGTGTCAGCGGGGTAGCTGCAAGTCCCTAACAGGTCACCGCAGTCGGGGAAACTCTTCAATTCATGGATATGACAGGGTTTGCCCGTGTAGTTGATCGGGGATTATACAGCAGGGATAGACGTTGAACGAATCCATTAGGTCGCAAGGCCAATGGCTTTCTATACCCGGTGCGCACAGCGGGCTGTGCGCGGTGTTCTCAACGGGGTGCTTGCCGTGGTGGCCAGCTATCCGGTATTGCGCATTCCCGCTGCGATGCCGGCGATGGTGACCATCAGCGCACTCTCCAGTACCGGGTCGCTTTCGCGATTGCGCAGGCGGGCCATCAATTCCGCTTGCAACAGGTGCAGCGGATCTGTATAGGGGTCGCGCACGCGAATCGACCAGCGCATTACCGGGTTGTTGTCCAGCAGACTCTCATGGCCGGTGAGTTGTTGCAGGGCACTGACGGTGCGGGACAGGCGTTCGCGCAGTGTTTTCCCGAGGCGGACCAGCGCCGCCTCCTGTGTGAGCCGCTCCTCGTACCAGCAGGCGACGCGGGTGTCAGATTTGGCCAGTACCATTTCCAGCATGTCCACCACGCCCTGGAAGAAGGGCCATTGCCGGCTCATGGCGCGCAGCAGGTCCGTTTCGTCGGCGTGTTTCAGCGCCTGCTCCAGGGCCGCGCCGGTGCCCAGCCAGGCCGGCAACATCAGGCGTATCTGGGTCCAGGCGAAGACCCAGGGAATAGCGCGCAGGGTTTCTACACCACCGTCTGGTTTGCGCCGCGCCGGCCGGCTGCCCAGTGCCAGGCGGCTGAGTTCGGTTTCCGGAGTGACAGTGCGCAGATAGGCCACCAGTGCGGGGTCATCGCGCACCACCTCGCGGTAGCTGCGTACGGAAACCTTTGTCAGGCGATCCATTTGCCCGCGCCACTCCTGACGCGGCTCCGCCGGTGGTATCAGGGTGGCTTCCAGGGTGGCGGCTACATACTGCTCCAGATTGTAGACCGCCACGGATGGGCGGCCGTACTTAAAGCGGATCATCTCGCCCTGTTCGGTGACACGGATGCGTCCGGCCACTGAGCCCGGTGGCTGGGATAGCAATGCTGTGCGGGTGGGAGAGCCGCCGCGGGAAATGGAACCGCCGCGACCGTGGAACAAAGTCAGGGGGATGCCGTGGTTGCGGAAAATACCGCTGAGGGCCTCCTGGGCGCGAAACTGCGCCCAGGCCGCAGCCAGAAAACCGGCATCCTTGGCGGAGTCGGAGTAGCCGATCATCACTTCCTGCCCCTTGAGCACGCGCTGTTTGTACTGCGCAATATTGAGCAGGGTGCCCATGGTGGCAGCGGCGTTGTTGAGGTCGTCGAGGGTTTCAAACAGGGGCACGACGCGCATCGGCCGGTGCACATTGGCAATCTTCTGCAACAGCATCACCGCCAGGATGTCCGAGGGCATTTTCGCCATGGAAATCACATAGGCACCGAGCCCCTCCGGTCCCTGCTCGGCTATCACTTTGCAGGTATCCAGCACTTCACGCACACTTTCGTCACAGAAATCCGTGTGATAGAAGGCCTCGTCCACCAGTGGTCGGCGGTTGTCCAGCTCGCAGAGCAGGAACTCTACTTTGCGTGCTTCCTCCCAATTGGCGTAGTTGCCTATGCCCAGATAGCGGGTGACTGCATCCAGTGCATCCCCGTGGCGGGTGGATTCCTGGCGGATGTCCAGGCGCAAGAGGGTGATACCGAAGCAGTTGAGACGGCGCAGGGTATCCCTAAGCTGCCCGTCAGCGATAGCGGAGAGTCCCACTGAGCGCAGGGAGCGATCGATCATACTCAGTACTTCAAACAGTTGCCGGCCGTTGTCGAAGCCCTCTCCCCCCGGTTGCGGGCGGTGTTTAATGCGGGCCTCCAGCTGTGCCCGAGTGGTGCGCAGGCGGTTGCGCACCCGGCGCAACACAAGGCGGTAGGGTTCGTGGCTGGGGCCGGTGTGGGTGAGCAACTCTGTGCTGGCCCTGTGCATCGACAGATCGGCGAGCAGGTTTTCCACGTCCCGCAGATACAGGTCGGCAGCCATCCAGCGGGACAGTAGCAGTACTTCCCGGGTCACGGCTGCGGTGACGTTGGGGTTGCCGTCGCGATCCCCCCCCATCCAGGAAGCGAGGCTGAGGGGCACCCAGTCAACTGGCATGGGCGCCAGACCTGCCAGGGCCAACTCCTCGTCAATGGTGCGCATAGCCTGTGGAACCGCCTGCCAAAGGGATTGTTCGATAGTGGCAAAGCCCCATTTGGCCTCGTCCACCGGGGTGGGTCTTGCGCGGCGAATTTCATCTGTGTTCCAGGCGGAGAGAATCTGTTCGTAGAGGTGGCGGCGGAGCTCCTGTATTTCTGTTTGGGTGAGATCTGACCGGTCCAGGGCAGCGAGCAGGTGTGCAATATGGTCATACTTGCGAATCAGGGTGCGGCGGGTAACTTCTGTGGGGTGGGCGGTGAGGACCAACTCGACAGAGAGCCTTTGCAGTGTGTTGTAGATCTCCTTTTGGGGGATGCCGGCACCTTTCAGTTCTGCCAACACCTGGCGCAAGCTCTGGTCGGAATCCGGGTCACCGGAGAAACGCTGGTGCTGCCGGTGCAGGCGCTCGCGGTGGCGCTGCTCGGCGATATTGGCCAGGTTCAGGAATTGACTGAACGCGCGGGCCACTTCCAGCAGGGTTTCATCGTCAAGGGAATCCAGCAGTTGGCGCAAATGGTCTATCTGCATTTCTCCTGTGCTGCGACTTTCTACCGCCGCCTGTCGAACCGTTTCCACGGTCTCAAACAGCGCCTCGCCCGCCTGTTCCCGCAGCACCCTGCCGAGTTCTTCTCCCAGCAGACGGACGTCCTCCCGCAGTGGGCTATTTTGATCCTGGTTCACAAGTGTGTTTCTCCCTGGCGAAATACGCTGGATATCTTCGCATACTTTGGCCTTAAATCGCCGGGCCGGGCAATCCGGTGGGAACGGTTGCGGTCTGTAATCCCACGGATTCTGCCTACCAAGAGTTTCTCTTTGCAGACACCGGTAACAAAACTGCTCCGGGGTCGGGATGGAGTGGTTCGGGGCTATAGCCAATAGGCGGCATTGGCTCTGTGACTTTTATCGGTACCAGTAGTGCCTGGCTTCTGTCGATTGCAGGGTTTGCAAAGCGGGAGCAAGGGTGTCACACGATTTGTTCAAAGGGACGCAATGGCCCAGCTGCCTGTGCGGTTGCCGGGCCAATACCTGCAGGGTTGGGATCAATAGGCCGGGCGGCGGTCCACCAACACCAGCCAGCCGCGGATCACACGGTAGAATACCCAGATCCAGTTAATGGCGAGAATGACGTAGCCAAGACCCAGCACCCACAGGGTACAAACGCCGACAATGGTCCACAGCAGCCAGAACCAGAAGGTGCGAATCTGCCAGCGGAAGTGTGACTCCGCCAGGGTACCGCGCACGTCGCTGCGTTTAAAGTAATTGATCAATATGCCGATAAATATTGGTACGGCAGTAAACAGGCTGATGGCCTGGATCAGATACACCATAATGGCGAGATCGCGGCCACTCTGCTCGCGGGCCTCCTGGGAGCGTGTTGGGTACTGCTCGGACATGACATTGTTCTCTTTGGGGTTCAAAAAACCATAGTGCGGCTTGCGTGGGACATTTCAACCGGGCTGCGCCGGAGTGGCATTTTTGCGCGATGGCCGGATGCCGCTCTGCTCTGGAGCAACCTGCACAAGTGGTCTATTCAGGGCCTGCTCAGGGCGTGTATTGCGCTCTCGCCAGGCCTTCAGCTGGCGCACAGATTCGCGCATCAGTTGTAACAGCTCGGTGCGCTGCTGGCGGCAGTGTTCGCGCTCACTGTCGATAGACAGTTTCGCGGCAAGGCCGCGCAGGTGCGCGGCTACACGGTCCAGACCCACCTCGGCTGCTGACTGTGCCAGATCCTGGGCCTGTTTTTCCGCATCGGACCAGCGGCGCCCGGTCAGTGCACTGGTCAGAGATGTGATGCGCTTGGGCAGGGCAGCTGTGTGATCACTGAGCAGCTCGCCAAAAGTGACAGGGTCCAGAGTGTCCCGGTGACGGAACAGGCGATTGGTATTAAGCAATCGCGCTGGCTGTGGTGCCCGCTTCAACCCCGAGGACTGATAGTATTGATGAGCCAATTTGGTTAATTGTACCAGCTGGCAGTGGGTGACCGGGTGGGTCAGCACATCGGTAAAGCCGCGCGCCTGGTAATGCTCCTTATCACCGGAGTTGGCACTTTCCAGCAGGGCAAAAATAGGCAGTGTAGTACCGCAATCCCGACGGATTTCCTTCACGGCCTCCACCCCGTCCACCACTGGCAGATGAATATCGATGAGGATCAGGTCAAATTTTTTCTGCCGAGCGGCGGTACTGCCATCGAGGCCATTGCACTCCCGTTGTACACAGTGGCCCATGGCCACCAGCGCGGCCTGCAGGGATTCGTGCCGACTGTTTTCCAACAACAGCACGGACAGGTATGTGTTTGCACTGTCTGGAGCTTCTCTCGGCAATGCGAGTTCTACTGTTTCAACCTTGCCCAGCTTGCGCAAGTCATCCAGGGATTTGAGTGCGCTAGCCAACTGCCGCCTGCCGATCTGCACCAGGGCCTTGGTATTGTGGTCCTCACTGGTCGCCAACAGGTTCAAGGTGCCCTGTAAGGTGTCCAGCGGGTGCAATAACTGGTGGCGAACGATGGTGAGTAGGTCGGATTTTTCCTGGTGCAGTAACTCCACGTCTTCGCGCGCTTCTGCAAGATGTTTTTTCAGGGCGGTAGATTCGGTTTTGCGACTGCGGACCTGCTGTGAAAGCTGACGGTGTTGAGTGTTGAGTTTGGCGATGTGTTTGCGGTTTTTTCGCTGCAATCTGCGCAGTCTCATTGCCCTGGAGATGGCAATAACAGAAACCAGTAACAGTGCCACTGCCAGTGCGGCAAGCCAGAGAATGGGCACCCGCTGATCAAGGGTGGGCAGTTCATAGGCCTGTGCACCGCCCGAGGTCAATACCAGGCCGCAGGCTGTTAAGCCAACCCATAGGGTGTGCAGTAAAAAATGCCGGGAGAAGGGTCCCCGGTGAGAAGCAGTTTGTTGCATCCTTGTATTCACTTTTGTCAGGGCGAGCCAAATCCTGCAGCCCGCAAACTATTTTTCTCGAAACAGTTTGATCAACATGCCAAAAAACACCAGACTGCTTGATACTGCAATATGGTGCCTAGCACAAGAAAAATTTTTTATAGTAAGAAGCGCAGTGCCAAGAAAACAGGCTTTCGCAATACATGCGCTGTGAGCTGCTCAGAGTTGTGTCCTGAGCACAGATCCTTGAGTCGTTGACTGGGCAGGGATAGGTATCGCCTCTACCTCGGCGACGTTGTCAGTTTTGTGGTTATTGCAGGCATGGCACAAAAGAAAGTTCTGAAGGGGGCTGATACATTGCGGCCGAGCAGTGTAGTTTTTTATCGATTGGCATGATCAGACCCTGAGCGTGGGAGGAAGTGTTCGGGAATGGGCGCTGTCCATGGAATATTGGCATATAAAATGACTTTTAGTCAGCGCCCTGCAGCGCTCTGAAGGGTGCACTATCGTGCAATACCGCCGTAATGACACAGTGTTTGCTGGGTCGAACCATTGCCATTTATGCAATAGTACAACTGGCGGCCAGGAGGATTTTGGAAAAGAAAATTTCAGTCTTGAATAGACTGGTCATCAAGTTCGGAAAAAGGAAACTGTCACGCCGGCAAACCCGTTCTCAGGATGGAGGCTACTGGCCGGAAAAACTGCCGTTGAATGAACCTATCGCTGCCTGTGTAGCTGGATTATTTGCAGGTCCCGGACAGAGCACTGGCCTTGGTTGAGGCAGCTGATGCCACCCAGGCAGGCTTTGATAACGCTTCCACAGAGGATTTGGCAATACGGTCATTTGTCAGGGAAATGATCCCGGTTGTTTAGGCGGCACAGTGATTTTATCAAAACACCATTCGAAAGGTTGCCTGTGCTAGGCGAGAAATTCCCTTTTTGGGCTGCTTTTCACAAGCATGTCCATGCTGATTGTAGTGGGAACAGAAACCTGAGAGACAGTGACAGGGAAAGGGATTTTGATGCGGTGATTGCC
This sequence comes from Microbulbifer sp. MI-G, assembly GCF_030440425.1. Taxonomy (NCBI): domain Bacteria; kingdom Pseudomonadati; phylum Pseudomonadota; class Gammaproteobacteria; order Cellvibrionales; family Microbulbiferaceae; genus Microbulbifer; species Microbulbifer spongiae. The sequence continues at coordinate 4,039,177 of NZ_CP098023.1, read as the reverse complement.
CGTAACTTTCTGGGACTCAGAACGCCAATATAATCATCTGCATGGCATTCCCCATGGTGCCTTGTGATCCGGGGTTTTGCACCTGCGAATTAAGCATGGCAAAACTTCAATGCCATGTCACAGGCCCTGATGCTGCTTGCAGGGCTTCTATCTGACAGAGCTTTTTAGTAGAAAAGCGTACAGGAAAGTGCCCACTCTGTACCTGTTACAAGACGTGGTGTCCTGCAGACGTAAAACGGCCATAAGAAAAATAAAATATCGAACCCGGAGCCAGGTGCCTGCACAAGTTTGTACAACGCCGGGGTCGGGCTGGGCCCCTAAAAGTTGCAACCCGCACTGCCTACAGGGTACCCCCCTGCCTGTTGGTGCGGGAGTTGATGCTGGCGGTGTGGATCGGAAAGGGGGGATCAATGCGCAGTGGCTTTTAAACAAGCCAGGTATGCACTTTGAGAGCTGTCTGTGTAATTGCCTTGCCGTCAACGCAGCGTTTAACCTGGCAAATTCACCGCCTTTCTTTCCTTTCCTCGCGGTTCAGACAGTTGGTCAGAATTTTCAGCCCTTCGTGGGGATCTGCTCCCAGTGCCAGGCAGTATTCGACAAACTCCACCAGATCAATTTTGCGATCCTGCTCCATTTTTCCCAGCACTGAATGGTGCCGGCCCACGATTTTTGCCGTAGCGCGCAGAGAGAGACCCCGTTGTTCCCGCTGGTTTTTTAACCAGCTACGGAGTTGGTCGTAAGCGGGTGAGTAAACAGAGGCTTTCATTGTCTCGATAGTAGAGACAATGATAGAGTGTCGCGAATTTCGAGACGAACAGTGTGATAGCGCCGACACTCAAGCGCTGTGACAGGGGCTGAAAAGCGCGGTGAGTCTCGGGACCTTGCCACCGTTTCCCTTGTGCTTGTGCAGGCACTATAACCGGGCTCAGCCGTAAAAGAGACGGATAACACACAAGGGGGCGTTGGCTCAGGCTTGGGAGACCGGTGACGGAGCAGCACAAACCGGTTTGTGCATGGACAAGCCCTGAATGACCCCGCCCGGGGCGGGGCAGCAGGGGCGCCAAGGAGGCATACTATGCAATCCATTGCTCGACAAATTGAGCAATTGCCATACCCGCTGGACAAAATTTTACTTGTCGCCCAGGACCTGCTCTGTGCCGGAGTCACAGGTCCCCCCACCAACGAGCAGATAGCGGCTGCATTTGTGTTGGCGCGTGTGGAGCTTTTGCCCCCGGGGTGCGATGTGGTTGAGGCGTGGGAGCACCTGGATATTGAATGGCGGCTCTATGTGCGCCATCTGTGGCAGGATTACCGGCACCTGATCGAAGCCCTGGAAGTGGGTGCGGCACACCAGAAGGATTGAGGGACTCAAAGCCTTCTGCGATCGTCTTGCACAAAATGCAATTTTACTTGTGCGGTGAGCCGTCCACGCCGGGCCCCCGTTTGCCTGATCACTGAGCGGCCGTATTTTATCGAATGACCTCTGTCGTTGAATGGACGGCCCGACTCTGTAAATCGCGCCAGATAGAGTGGCCTCCGGTCGGGCATAGTCCTGCTTGTAAATGGCAAAACCCCCTCGGGGCTGCCATATAAATAAATACTCCTCAATGGTACTGGGCCAGGTTTCTCCCTGGAAAAATGCACATGGCTATTACCCGCCCGGTTCGGATCAGACAGTTTGAACAATAGGGAACAGGGCGCCCATTCTGAAAAGCCACCTCTTTTCTGTGGCTGGCATTTTGGCTATGTGGCGCACTGCAGTGCGAATGCGCCTGTTGTCCGGAACCGGCCAGTATGCATGCAGGGGCTGCTCGGGTTTTGATACCGCACTCCGGCATCGCCATTTTTCATCACTGTCTACAGGCTACTTCTCAATAATGGGACGGTTTTCTTGCCCGTCCCGTGCTGTGTAGGCACTTTCGATGGAGGCGTATTGCGCCCGGCCAATCAATATATGATAATGATTATCATTAATTTTTAAGTCGGTTCCCCGCAGCTCTGATAACAGGGCGGCAAAGGAGGCAGCGTACATGGAGGTCATGGGTTCGGCAAAATCGGGGCAGATTCGCACGCTATACCGTGAGCACCGCCGCTGGTTAACACTGTTTGTCCAGAGGCGCCTGGGCTGTCCCCATAGTTCCGCTGACCTGGTGCACGATACCTATCTGCGTATTCTTGCCAGTGGCGTAGTGCTTGATAGCGGGGACTCGCGCAGGTACCTGGCGCACATCGCCAAAGGACTGGTTGTCGATCGTTACCGCCGGCGCCGTATAGAAAGCGCTTATCTGGAGTATCTCCGCCAGCAGCCGGTGGAGCTGTTTCCATCACCTGAAAACCGGGTACAAATGATAGAAACCCTGGTGGAGGTGAGTGCACTGCTGCAGAGGTTGCCGGAAAAAGTCCGCTTGGCACTGCTTTTGCGCCAGTTGGAGGGACTGAGCTATCGCGATATTGCCAAGCGCTTGCAGGTTTCCATCTCCTCGGTTGAAAAATATGTTGCGCGGGCGCTGCAGGGCTGCATGATGGTAGCTCTTGGAGAGCGGCCTTGAAACCGAAGGGACTCTCTACAGAAACGATTCGCCAGGCATCCGACTGGATGGCACGGTTGTGGGCTGATGAAGTTACAGAGAGCGAGCGCAGGGCTTTTCAACACTGGCTGGGGCAGCACCAGGACAACCAAAAGGCCTGGCGGCAGTTACAGCAACTGCAGGAGAAATTCAAGCAACTGCCTGACCCGGAGGCCGGGCGGGCGGTCCTGATGCCCACCGCACAGCGCAATCGCCGGTTGCTGCTGTGGGCCGGGCTCTCCCTGGGGGTTACCGCCTTGCTTGGCAGCGGCACTGGCACGCAACATCCCAGTGACACACAGGTGTATTTTACCGATACCGGCCAGATCAAACCGGTTACTCTGCCCGATGGTACCCAACTCGTCCTCAATACCAATACGCGGGTATATGCCCGTACTGATCGCCATCGGAGACAGCTGTACCTCGGCGAGGGGGAGGTGATGATCACTACCGCCGCGGGTTCCCGCCCCTTTTTGGTGGTTAGCCGTGAGGGCCGTATCCGTCCGCTGGGTACACGGTTCACAGTGCGCCAATTGAACAAGCAGACACAGGTGTGCGTCTACGAGGGGCGCGTGGCACTGCGCCTGGCACAAGCGGCCGGTGTGCGGGAGGTCGACGCCGGTCACAGCGCTGTTTTTTCCGCGAACGCGGTATTAGTGGCAGCGCAAAATGGTGATCACGCCTGGACTCAGCGGAGACTGGTTGCCACGCGAATGCCTTTGCCCCAGTTTGCCCGCGAGCTGTCAAGATATCGCAAGGGTTTCATCAGAGTCCATCCGCAGTTACAGGGGCTTGTGGTCACCGGCGTTTTTTCTCTGGAGAATACCGACCAGGCATTGCACAATCTGAGCCAGGTGTTGCCACTGAAAGTGCGCTATCTGACACCTTATTGGGTGTCACTCACTCCATCCTGATTCCCTATAAGCCATTCCCCACCCCCCCCCTCTTTTCATGGGATTGATTGTCGGGCCTCCGCATTGATTGTTGGTCGATTTTTATACACTTACAGCAAAGTAGAAATAATTATTATTTTTATTGAGGTTTTTGAGTGCCAGTCCGGTATACCCATCGACACCATCAGAGACAGAAGGGGGAAAGGGTGGTTTTTCCTTTGCGATCCAAAACCAGGCCGCTGGTTGCAGTCTGCCTGACAGGGCTGATCATGCTGATGGCGACGGCAACGCCGCGGCCTCAGGCCGATACAGCCCGTGCCCAACAATTTGATATTCCGGCTGGCGGGCTGGATCAGGTGCTGAATCGGTTTGCCCTGGCCGCCGGGGTTCGCCTGCACTTAAATGCAGCACTTTCCCGGGATATGCGCAGCCAGGGCCTGCAGGGTCGCTACACGGTGGAACAGGGCTTTTCCCATTTGTTGGCAAATACCGGCCTTCGCGCTGAACGGCAGTCCGATGGCGCCTACCGCCTGGCTGTGGCGGCAGGGCAAGGACTGATGCAGATCCCTGTGATTGAAGTGATCGGCAGTGGCGAACGGGGTAGCGATGGGGATCGGGCCGGCTATGACGCCGTATACGATGATGACCTGTCCACTGCCTTCAGTGGCCGCGAAGAGATCGAACGCTACAAGGGCAAGGATTCGGCGGATATTTTCAAGGGCATGCTCAATATCTACAGCGGTGACGCGCGCAATGGTGGTGGTTTGGACCCCAGCATTCGCGGTATCCAGGGGCCGGGCCGGGTGCCGCTTTCCATCGACGGCACCGAACAGGCACTGACCGTCTGGCGGGGCTACCGGGGTATTTCCAACCGCAACTATATCGATCCCAACCTGATTGCCAGCGTGCAGGTTATCAAGGGCCCCGCCATCAGAGCCGATGTGCACACAGCGGTCGGAGGGGGTATTGCCGTCAATACTCTTTCCGCCAGCGACGTGCTGGAGTCCGGCGACACTTTCGGCAGCATATTCAAAGTGGAAGCCAGTGATAATGCCGTTGCCCCCCGAACGCCCACCCTGCTCACCGGTCGGGACTACCGGGATGTTGACGGTTTTCCCCAGGATACCCCGAACTTTCCCTACGGCGATCCCTCTCTCTGGAAGAAGATGGATGACAGTAAAAATGAGAACCTCTTTTCCGGGGAGGATTATGCCTATCGCCTGGCGCTGGCAACCCGCGGGGCGGGCTATGAATTGCTCGGTGCTTATGCCTATCGCAACAAAGGCAATTACTATTCCGGCAGCCGCCGCGCAGATTTTTATTCCGAGCCCGATGGCCCGGAGTTTTCCATAACGCGCATCAATCCCCGCACACTGGCAAACCGGCAGCGCCCCGGCCACGAAGTGCCCAACACTTCCAGCGAGATGGCGTCGGTACTGCTCAAGGGCAAAGCCCAATTTACCGGGGGGCAGAGCCTGGAGCTGGGCATTCGCCATACGGATGCCCGATATGGAGAAATCATGTCCAGCCGCGCCGGCAGCCTGGTTGACAATACCATGGCGCAATGGCCCCTCAGCCAGGTGGATACGCGGGCCTATCACCTGAACTACCAGTGGCAACCAGGTAGCAAGTGGATCAATTTGCAGTCCCGTCTGTGGGCCACCGATACGGTCAGCGACACCAATAGCGCCGGCGGATTTCCCAATTTTGCCAATCCGGTGGAGTCACCGCTGCCGGACGCCAGCCCGATTCTGCGCAATACGGCAGCGTCAAATGCCGCAGAGCACCGCGTAGGGGTTGATATCAGCAATACGATGACACTTACCGATTCCCTGGCCCTTGATTTGTCGGGCAGTTATCAGTACCAAAAGTTGCGCTCCGATGATCAGTACAACGGCATTGTGGATGGCTGGCGACAGTGGCCACGGGCCGGGCGACGGGAGGAGATCAATCTCAGTCTTAAGCTGGATTGGCTGGCAACGGAGTATCTGCACCTAAGCGCCGCTATGCGCTACGTGGACTACTGGACCTTCGACGATTTCCTCGACAGCCGTATCAAGGCGGGTGATGAGCGTTTTTCCACCGATACCACAGTCAATAAGGGGGTGTACCTCAACTACACGGCCCTGATGCAATACACCGAGGAACAGATTCAGGAACACATTGCGAAGGGTGAAGAAGAGATAGCAAATCATGAGCGCTTGATGGAATTGTTTCCCTGGCTCCCACCGCTTAGTGAAGAACGGAAAAAGAACATCCGCGAACATGCCAGGCGTACAAGTGACATACTGGAGAACCGCATTCCGTGGCTGCACGATGGTCGGGGAAGATACAGCCGTGCGGGAAATCCCTGTACCAATGGCCAACTGGCAGCAACTCTGATTGCCGACACCTGCCGTATCGGCAACCAGTTCGAAAGTTATGACGTGCCCATTGTGGCGGAAAAACAGCGTGGCAGTGGCTGGGTGCCCGCGCTCGCCGCCACGGTGTTTTTCTCCGACAACAGCCGTGCCTATGTGCGTTATACAGAGGCGCTGCGCTACCCGAGCCTGTTTGAAAGCACACTGGGATTTTCCAGCACGTTTAATCCTTATACCGACTTACAGCCCGAGCATGCCTACAATTACGAATTGGCCTATATACACAATTTCGAAAATTCTGACTTAAAACTCAGCTATTACCACCATCGCACCGAAGACATTATCGAGCGTAGCGGAATCTCAGCCCTGCAGTTTTACAATATTGAGCAACAGACCCTGCGGGGGCTGGAGTTCAGTGGGCGCTATGACAGCGGGCGCTTCTTTACCGATCTCAGTCTGGCCTACAACCTGGAAAATACCGTTTGTGACGAGAGCCTGGCAATACAGCAAGACCCAAACGGCGAGTTGGAGGATTGCCAGCACGGCGGCTTCTCCGGCGGATACCTGGCGGATCAGATTGTGCCCAAGTTGTCTGCCAACTGGAATCTGGGGGGGCGCTTTTTTGACAACCGCCTGGAAACTGGTGTCCGTATGGTTTATCTGTCGGGTAGCGAGCGCGAGGAATCGCTGGAACGCGCCTCGGTAACCACCTTCGACGCCTATCTAAACTATCGCGCGAAAGACAATCTGAACTTTGAACTGGTAGGCACCAATCTAACCGATATCTACTACATCGATCCTCTGGTGCGCTCAAGTGTGCCCGCTCCGGGACGGACCCTGAAGCTGGTGATGGGCGTGACGTTTTAATTGGGTAAACAATAAGGAGGCAGCAATCGGGCCCTATATTCCCGGGCCCGAATCAAAATGGCTTGGCTGAACGGGCGGCATAGGAGCAGGCCGCAACCAGCCGGGGGCCGGTGCAACGCCGCGCGACCGCGCCGGTACTTTAGGGGTCGCAAAGCTGCCGATCAGAAAGGGTCGGCTCAATGGCGATACCCGAAGGCAACAGCCGAACGGCTTGTGAAGTCAATGCGCCACAGGAAAGTGCTGCAGCCGGTCGCAGATCGGTCAGTGTCCCGAAATACAGAAAACTTCGCGCAGTGGTCACGGTATTTCTGGGTAGTGACCCAAGCGGTCAGGGAAAATCCGCAGGATGGCGGGCATCATTGCAGGCCTTTCGGTAACCAACAACTTGTAATTGTATTGAGGAGATTCACGATGAAAAAATTCACCCTGGCGGCATGCACTGCCGGTACCCTGTTGTTGAGTGGTCTCGGCCACGCCGGCTTCGATGGAACGCAAAGTTACAATGTGGATATCGAAGTGGGCGAGTCCGTGATCAACGGCGGCCCCCACACAGCCGGCAAGGCGGGTATCGGCATTGCGGCCTTCGGTTCCACGCAGTCCAAAGTGGATTTTCAGGGGCTCGTCCTGTCCAGTAGCCAGAGCAACGGCATTTATACCCTGGCCTCCGGCCACGGCGGTGTGGGCGCTTTCAATTTTGCCAAAGTGGGTGCTGGAGACGTCTGGTTTGGGGAGTGGGCCGAGGATATCACCGGTGGCGGTACCAATGACGGCAAGCGCGCAGTCTATTACGTTGGCGACGACCAGGGGACTACGGTACCCACCAGTGGCACTGCCACCTATTCCGTCAAAGGGGTCAACCACTACACTAGCACCCAAAACAACCAGCTCAGCGGCACTTTCACTGCCGATTTTGGCGCACAGACACTGAACGGCTCAATGTCTAATGGCACCTTGGTAATTGGTATCGCTACCAATATCGATCTCGCCACGGCCGGGTTCAGTGGTACAGCAATTACCTCGACTGCCAGCGGCACAGCTACAGGCCATTTTTTTGGTGCTGATGCCGCAGCCCTGGCCGGCATCGCCCAGTTCCCCGGTGCCGATCGTGGATTGGACACGGCTTTCGGTGGCACCAAAGACTAGCGGAATACGGCCGCGGCAAGACCTCGGTTTATTTTTCCCATAGACAAATAAAAATGTACGGCTTTTGGCGGTGGCTTACTTGGTGAGCCCCGCCTTTGTGTTATCGGAACCAGTTGGCTATGGCGTTTTTGGGACAGGTAAAGGGTTTTTATCAAGAATATTGCCCGCATTGGATAGTCATAGTGTTATTGTTTTTTTTCACTATGCCGTCTGTCAACGCCGATGAAGATACTGAATTAAGGCTGCGGCAAAGAAATGTTCTCACCGAACAGAGGCGGGAAGCCTCCCTGCTGGAGGCGCCTGGAGAAGAAAAAGAATCCCAGGAACGGGAGGAGGCTGGGAGAGGGATTGAGCCGGTGGGGAATACGGTGCAGCAACTCGGTTACGCTTTGTACCGGTCGCTGCAACAGCGGCAGTGGGACGCTGTCGACCACTTGCTGCAGCGCTACCTCGCACTGCCCGATCACGACCGAATGCTGGTGTATTATGCCCGTGGCGCCCTCGCCCGCAGGCAGGGAGACTTCATACAGGCGGAGGCTGAGTATCGCGCACTGTTGTCATTGCAGCCCGAATTTCTGCCGGGACAACTGGAACTGGCCAGGGTTTTGTTTGAGAACCATAAGAACGACGATGCCATCCGCCTGTTTCGCCATATAGAAAAAACCATCCCAGAGGCTGAGACGATGGCACAAGGGGTGCGCAACAAGGTTTCGCTTTTTATCCGGGCGCTCGAAGACCGGGATTCCTGGCGGGGATCAATGGCGATTGGCCCCAGCTATATCGATAATCTGAATCAGTCATCAAAAAGCTATCGCTGTTTCCTGCGCGCACCCGATAACAGCTGCCTGATCGACCGTCGAGCGCCTGAGGCGATTTCTGCCAATGGCGTGAGCTTTGATGCTGCGCTCGATAGGCACTTTTCTTTCAACAGCCATCACGGCCTGCAGCTCAATACCCTGTTGTATGGAAAGAATTATAGTGCGCACCAGGCGTTTAATGAGAGTACCGTTGCGATAAAGTGGGGCTACAGCTATCGCAGTGCAGCAAATCAGTACCTGGCGGCTCCCATGTATGAGTATCGGACACTCGGCGATAATACCCTTTACTCCGCCTGGGGTGGCAATCTGCAATGGACGCACCACTTTTCCAGCAAGACCGCCTTGAAACTGGAGACATCTTTCAGGGAGGAGGAATACGAGAAAGACGTTTATGCTTTTGAGTCGGGCGGGCGCGCCTCCATCTATGCCACCGCGTGGCATCAGCCTTTTGATCAATGGCTGTTGTTTGCAGGGCTTGATTACATATCCAAGCAAACGGCCAAACCGGTGAATGCCCGTGTTTCCCGGGGCTTGCGTTTTGGTGCATCGCAAACACTGCAGTGGGGAGTTGAGATAACATTGTTTTGCGCCTTTCGTGAGCGTAAATACGGTGCCTTCAGCAAGTCCTTTGGTACCAGGAGAATGGATCGGGAACAGAATTACAACCTGCTGATCCGGGTGCCAGGAGTCGATTTTTACGGCCTGGCGCCTGGTATCAGCCTGCAATACAGCCGGGTTAAAAGCAATGTGGACTGGCTCTACAGCTATGAAAAGGCCTCGGTCGATATAGTGCTGGAAAAACGCTTTTAAAGCCCCGTTGCCCAGTGAATAGGGATTGTTCCGGTTGCCCAAAGTAGTAAACTCTGCGCTATCTGATGCCGGTTACAAGATACTTTGGTTGAAATTGCATCGACAGCTTCCAAAGGGTATGGCGATAATACTTGCCATAAATCAGAGAGACAGCAGAAACTCCATACCCCAGTCTTTCTGTTCCAACAATTGCTTATCACATCCATAAGGAGTAGTAAGAGAAACCGGGATTCCGTTTTTTTAACCAGTGCCCCTCTGTGGCTAAATAGCATTCATTGGAAACCCCGAATTGAATGCCGCAGGGTAATTTTTTTAAGGATGTCAGAAAACATGCCCTGGAATGGCACGCCAGTCAGCCTGTCTACTTGGTCAAATACAAAATCCCACAGTGCATCTGCCCCTTGAATACCCTGATCGATAGTCAAAAGTCTATATCGATCCCAAATGGTTTCAGCATTTACATATTAAATAGCTTCTTCCCCCTCCCATTCCAGTACTACGTGCGCATCTTGTAAAGGGGCAATTGCTTGAGAGAGCACCTGGAAAAAATCCTGCTCGGATACGACTTTTGATAATTTTGGGAATACTTTTTTGCAGACATTTTTCCAGTTAATTTCACGCAGGGAAAAGGCGCAATAGTAATTGGTAAATGTCTCGCAGAAAAAGTCAAATTCCTGGTTTGAATTGAAGAGGTACCCGGTATCACCGCATTTTAAAAGCCTGTTTCGGGTTTCGATAAATGTATTGAAGCAGCCTTTTTCGTAGGGTTCATATCGATAATTGATACCATGCTCAGCATCCACTCGTCTTAGATGTAAGCCGTCTGCAGAAAGCAACCACCCGTTTTTTAAAAAGGAGGTCATGGAGAAAGACTGGCACTGGGTGATCAGGTAATAATTATCTGTGTAGTCAATATACCGTATGGTATGATTTTCAATCAACATGGCCTTTCCATAGTGGTGACTAAGCCAAAATCCATTCAACTTCAAGTTTATACCTTTAAATGTTGGTGCTCCAAATACTTGTCAGTAGAGTGCCTTGAGGTGGAGAGGTTCATTTCAGGTTGTTGGTTGCTATTATTTCAACGCTGTTAAAGGAAGGCAGCACCATCAAGCCGGTTTGGTGGGCAGATGTGCCTGTAACAACTGCAACATGCGCTCCGAGGGCAGGAACAGGCGGATACCATCACAATGGGTAAGCAGCTCCCTATAAAAGTAGTCAAAGTGGGTACAGCCCAGGATCAGGATCTGTACCCCGCTTTTTACCAGAGCGGCCACCAAATCGTCGAGGGCGTGTTGTTCGATAATTACCTCTGGGGCGAGATTGTCTTCAATATCCTCGACGATCTGCAGGTTGCCGATTCCGATGACCTTGGCCGTTTTATTGCGTTCGAGAATTTCCCTCTCGATATTGGCACAGCTCTGGCAGTTGGCGGCCAGCAAACCGAAGTTGCGATAACGCCGGGTCAGCTCTGTGTACACTTCCAGTGGGGAAACCACTTCGATCGGGGCCGCGGCCTTTACCGCAGCCAGGTCCACGGCGCCGGAGAGGGAGTTACAGTAGATCATAGCAGCCTGGGCCCCGGCCTGGCACAGTTGCTCAATGGCGGTGATCAGCTGCTCGGTAAGGGTGCCGCGGTCGAGCGCCTGTAACTGGGTCTGTGCCTGCGGCGAGGATGACAGGGACAGGCCGACTCCACGCAGCTGGCGCGCTGTGAGGAAGTCCAGTCCAAAGCGGGTATCTGTGGGCGTCCCCGCGATCACCCCAACGGTGGGGGAATTCTCTTCAATAGCATTGTAGGTCAACACGGCAGTTTTCCTCTGTCAACATATTGCGCGCGCAATTGGGTAGTTGTCCGGTGACCCAGCGCCTCCATCGAAGGCCGGTAACCTTGATCGACAAACTGTCGGATAGATTCCACAGGGGCTCCGCTGCAGCGGCGATGCCGGTGCCTGTGGTGTGGGTATAGGGGCGGACAGGCAATACAGGAGGCGCGCAGAGGCCCGGCACACAGATGGGCGATTATATCTCTATTTTGCTTAAAATCCAGTCCGACCTATCGGGCTCGTGCATATTTAAAGGAGAATGTCCTAAAGAGACGTATTTCTTAGTATAAACATCTGGTTATGTATTTTGGCAGCGTTTGGTCAGCGGGCTGCGGAGCCTCTATGATGCACTGCTCTGCCAAACAGCAATCGGAGTGTCTATGTCTCTGCGCTATGCTGTCCTCACGCTTTTGGACATTGAGCCAGGTAGTGGTTACGACCTGAAGCGCCGCTTTGAGCGCAGTGTGTCGCACTTTTGGAGTGCCAGTCACCAGCAGATGTACCGGGAGTTGCACAAGCTGCACCAGGAAGGCCTGCTGGATTGTGTTGAACAGCCCCAGGAGGGGAAGCCGGATAAAAAGCTTTACAGTCTTACCGATAAGGGGTGCGCCGAGTTACGCCATTGGGTAACCCAACCGACCGCACCGCAAAAAATTCGCGAACCTTTTCTGGTGCGGATGTTTGCAGGCCACCACCTGGATCGCGATGATTTACGCAGTGCGCTGAACTCCCAACTGCAGCTGCACAGGGAGGTGCTGAGGCATTACCAGGAGCAAAATGAAAAGGTGCTAAACAGTGACGCTGCCCTGCAAAAGCGCTACTGGCTCGCCCACAGGACTTTGCTGTTGGGGATTGAGGCAGAAAAGACCTGGATCACCTGGCTGGAGAACCTGAGTGAAGAGCTGGAATGAACAAAATACCAACAGCTGCCTTATAGAAATTTAAATCCGAAGAAAAAGAACTCCACAGCCAACGGGGTAAAAACAGTTTTTTGAAAACTTGCAGCAAAAGATTGCCAGGTCAGAACGCTGCCCGGAAGTATTGTTTTTCCTGATTACGATGACCGGGCCCTGGGACCAAGTGTATTACACGTTGTCCCACGCCCCTGTTTATCATTACACACCACAGGCACCAATGCTTAATACTTCTAATAACGATTGTCATATTCGCAAAATACAGATAAAAAGTCTTTAAGCCGCATAAGGTTATTAGACCAATACGCTGTGCGCACATTTGTCCAAAAAGACCGGGGGTAATGCGAGCTTAGCCAGTAGTTGGCTACGAAATACAATTGGCCAGGGTATTGCTGGAACAACGCTATGGCTGTCGTGATGAATATTGTCTCCCATTGGTTTCAACGGAGAGCGGGAATGTATCAGGGGTGCGGGCCGGTATGGGTGCCCGGCAGTTGAGGGTTATTTTAGGCTGGGCAGTGGCAGGTGCGGCCTATGCTTTGCCTTACGGAACCTGTCGGCACAGCTCCAACCAGCGCTCAATACCTGTGCTGCGGTATTTCTGCCGGTGCAGGGCAAAATAGAATTCCCGGCCGAGGTCCCGCTGGGGCACCGGCAGCTCCACCAGGGAACCGCGCTTAAACGCATCCGTCAATGAAACCCTGGACAGGCAGCTGATTCCGAGGCCGGTTTCCACAGCCCGCTTGATGGCTTCTGTGTGTTGCAATTCCAACAGAATATGGAGGTGGGGAAGTAACCCCGCCATTGCCCGCTCAAAAGTCTGGCGGGTGCCGGAGCCGGGTTCTCGGGTGATCCAGGTAGCTTTGAGCAGATCTTTGTCCGTCAGGCGTTTGCGCTGGGTCAGGGGGTGGGAGGGCGCACAAAACACGACCAGTTCGTCGCTGCGCCAGGGGATCATTTCCAGATCCGGGTGGTTGAACTCCCCTTCGATCAGTCCCAGATCCAGCTCAAAGCTGAGAACCCGCTCGGTGATTACCGAGGTGTTGGCGACTTCCAGCTCCACGCGTGTGCCCGGCTGCTCCTCCATATAGCGCGCCATCACACTGGCTGCCAGGTAGTTGCCAATGGTCAGGGTGGCGCCTATTTTCAGGCGCCCCAGATCGCGATGGCTAGCGAGAGTCTGTTCCAATTCCCGAGCCCGTTCCAACAGCTGCTCGGCCCTGGGCCAGAGTTGGCGGCCCAATTCGTTGAGGCGCAGGCGCTTGCCCGTACGTTCAAACAGGCGCAGGGCAAACTGCTGCTCAAACTCCTTGAGAGCGGTGGAGGCGGCGGACTGCGACATGCTCAGGCTCGCCGCTGCGCGGCTCACATTTTCGTGGTGGGCACAGGCGAGGAACACTTCCAGCTGGCGCAGCGTATAGCGCACAGGGGCACCTCCGGTTAATCGTTAAATTAGATAAGGAATATCGAAATATCCCACTTTGCCAATAGATCTTCCAGGGCTAAAATTCAACTACCAAGATACTCATGGAATAACTGGTTTTAAGTTTATGTCCAAATTGAATATAGAGAAGGTGTTGGATGTCCATCACTGGAACGACACACTATTTAGCTTCAAGACCACCCGGGATTCGGGTTTCCGCTTCGAGAATGGACATTTTACGATGATCGGTCTGCAGCAGGACAACGGTCGCCCACTGCTGCGTGCCTACTCCATCGCCAGTGCCAACTATGAGGATGAACTCGAGTTCTTCAGTATCAAGGTGCCAGATGGCCCCCTGACTTCCCGGTTACAGAAGATCCAGCCGGGCGATGAGATCTTTGTGCGGCAGAAGCCCACCGGTACCCTGGTGGCGGATCACCTGCTGCCTGGCAAGCGTCTGTGGCTGTTGTCCACGGGAACCGGCCTGGCCCCCTTTCTGAGCATTATTAAAGATCCCTCCGTCTATGAGCGGTTCGACCAGGTGATCCTGACACATGGCGTTCGCTATGTTTCCGAACTGGCTTATCAGGAGCAGATTGAGCATGAGCTGCCCGAGCACGAATACTTTGGGGAAATGGTGCGTGAGCAGTTGCTCTATTACCCGACAGTGACCCGCGAGCCCTACCGCAATAATGGCCGTTTGACGGAACTGATGCTAACCGGCAAGTTGTTTTCGGATCTGGGAGTACCCAAGCCCAAGGTTGAGGAAGACCGCTTTATGCTGTGCGGCAGCCCGGGAATGCTGAAAGACCTCACCAAAATCCTCAATGACTGGGGATTCAGGGAAACCCGCGCGGGTGTGCCCCACGAGTATGTGATTGAACGTGCGTTCGTAGAAAAATAAGTTGCTAGACTGACTACAGAAAAGTCCCCTTCACAGCGGTTTTTTATCAATGAAATAGCCATTGTGGAAACTATCCTGACCTTGTAGCGTCCCCTTCCATTCTGGCTGGGATGCCCTATTGCCGGGAGTATTGAGGTGAAGTGGTTTTCGTTGGCAGTGTTACTGTTTTCCATTCTCTGGCTGGGTGCCTGTACGCGGGTGCCAGAGGGGGTAGAGCCGGTAGAAGATTTCCAGCTGCAGCGCTATCTGGGCCACTGGTATGAGATTGCCCGCCTGGACCACGCCTTTGAACGGGGGCTGACTCTGGTAACGGCGGACTACAGCCTCAACCCCGACGGTTCTGTGGCCGTGGTCAATACCGGCTATTCGAAAGGACGCGATGCCTGGCAACTGGCAGAGGGGCGGGCCGAGTTTGTCGGGCCCAGGGATGTGGGCCATTTGAAAGTCTCTTTCCTCGGGCCTTTCTATTCCTCCTATATCGTGATTGCGCTGGCGGGTGACTATGACTACGCGATGGTGTCCGGCTATAACAAGTCTTACCTGTGGATATTGTCCCGCACCCCGACCATGCCTCAGGATGTGCTGGAACAGTTTTTACAAAAGGCCCGGGCGATGGGTTACCCTGTTGAGCAACTGATTTTCCCCAAGCAGGAAGCCCAACCGGGCAACAGGCCCTCAGCGCAATAAGGCGCGCTCCCGCCACCAGCTCAAGCACACCAGTACCAGCAGAATCAGGGCCGGCCAATGTCGCGCGATAGGCACCCTGGCGGAATGGGTATTATCTATCGGCCCCAGGCGCGCGGCAGCCATCTGTCGGGTCTCTATTGCACTCAGGGATTGCTGCCAGAGAGGCCAGTCGTCTTTGGCAAAGATATAAAAATCGAATGGCGGTTCTCGGCTATTTTTAGTCTTTAGCTGGTGCCAGCCAGAATTTCGAGCCCAGAAGTTATGGCACTGGCCCTGGGGACTGCCATTTGCAGCGATTCCGTCGACAGATAGGGGCTTATCCTGAGAATCAAACAGCAGTGGGTGCTTTTCAATAAATTGTGGGCTACACAGGGTGATGCGCTCCTGCGCGCGCGGCAATGCACCGGAGAGTGTTATCGGCTGCTGTGTTCCCAGGTGCTTGAGCTGGTAATCGAAGATGGATTTCCACAGACTGGTGAACTCTGTGGCAAAGCCACTGGTGAGCCAGCGGTGACTGTCGCTGAACAGGATAAATCCCAGGTGCTGCGTGTCGGTCGAGCGGCCCCAGAAAAGCGGATTTTCCCGATCACCCAGTAAAAAATCACTGGGACCTGACTGCATTGCCTGAAAGCCCAGCGGGCGCAGGGAGGGGGTAGTCGGGTTGTCCGTATTTTGATCGTTAAGGTCGGTGAAGCTGTCTGTATCCGGCTTTGTATTTTCCGCCTTTTGCAGTGGCATGGACTGGGCGGCGCTGTAGTGGAGAAAGGCTTCAGAGGCATCGCTGCGGACTAACCACAAGAGCGATTTTTGTGAGGCTAATGCGCTAAGCTGTTGCTTTTGCTGCGGGCTCAATTGTGGCCACAAGTCGCTATCGAGAATCAGCAGGTGGAAGGGGCTTGTCACAGCCATTAGTTCCAGTGATCCGATAGATTGCAACCCGTTTAGGGTCTCCTCTCTGACTATCTCAGGGGCCAACTGGGTCACCACCTGTGCCGCAACACCGGATTGGCGCAGCCAGCGGGACAGTGCGGCCGACTCGAAAGCGGGGCGGGCAAGCCATAGCAATACCCTGGGTTGGCGCGGCTCCTGTACCACGATTGGCAGTGGATCGAAGCGGCTTTCGCCCGCAGCGTTTTCAATTTGCACCCGAAAGAGCTGGGGACCGGTGAGTTTAGGGGTGGCACTGAGTTGTGCCTGCACTTTCTCCCCAGCTTTTAACTCAAGGCTCTCTTCGATATCGCCGTAGGGATTCACCAGGGCAAGTCGTGCGCTTTCAGCCAGTGGTTGTTCGCTGTGAATTTGCAATTGCAGGGCTTCACCCAGGGCGATTTGTCGTGGCCAGTGGAACCCCCAGCCTGTATCGGAAACCTGCAAATTCGACAGATCCAGGCGCACCGGGGCCAGGTCGCGCAGGGCGTCGCGACCTGGCGGCACACCACTCAGCGAGATATTTTTCACTCCGGCGAAAGTGACCGGTAACGCACCAGCCAGATCCTCACTGTCGAGCTCTATATGGCGCCCGGCTGTAACTAATGCGGGGGGTTGCCAGAGCATCCAGGCACTGAGCCAGATGGCCAGTTGCAGGCCATAATCCAATGGCTTGGCGCGGCGACGGCGTTGCAACAGGAAAATTGACGCGGTACAAGCCAGCAGGCACAGGCCGGGTATTACAAACGCTATCACTGTTTGTGCTCCCCTTGCTTGTGCAGCCAGCGGCTGAAATAACTATTTTCTTCAGCCTGCAAAGGCAGCGAAGGGGCCGCCTTGGGCTCAGGTAACAGCCGATAGAGCAGCCGGATAAGAGAATGTCGGCAGTCGGTACACTCCGGTTGCTGGTATCGCTGCTGGTATAAACGCAGTTGTTTGGAGAACTCCAGTCCGATGTCTGCCGCCTGTGTTGTGGCAAGTTCGTTTACCTGTTGCAACAGATCGGTGTCAAGGCTGGCACTAACGCGTACCTGCGCCATCAATGCGAGTACCTGCGCTCTTTGTGCTTGTTCGAATTCATGACTGACGGCCTCCGGGACGGCTTCTGACCGATCGCCACTGAGGCGGCGATTCTCGTCTAACGGCGGTGCCTCAAAGCCGACTCTCTGCAAATAAATACGAGAGGCCTGCTGCACTTCCTTGATAAAGCGCAGGGCCCGGTGTTGATGGGGCAGGGAGGCCTGGGGTTCGATCACCGACAGGTCGCGCCAGGAGCTCCACATGGCATTCAGCGCACTGCGCAGCAGCTCCTTGGTTTTCGGATCAAACAGGGTGGCATGCTCAGAGTTATCGTGGAGGTGGCCGACCGAGGCCGCTATCCGTTCTGCCTGTTCGAAGTGGGAATCGCGCTGTGGGAAGGGTGCGGCGGTTTCCTCGCTGTGAGCCTGGTGCTCGTCGTGTTCAGGGTGATGGTGAACATCATTGTGTGCGGCTTCTTCTTCACCGTGTTGATCGCTGGTGTGCTCAACATGTTCCGCTTCCGAATCCTCCTCACCGAGAAAGCGACCGTAACGCATGCGCAGCAGGTTTTGTTCATAGGCCAGCCCTTCTGAGCGTTTGCGAAATACCTCCTGCTGTAGCTGCTCCCGCTCGGCGAGCAGGGCTTTGGTATCAATAATCAGCTGGCGCTGGCTGCGAAAATATTCCGGCAATACCTTGATTGCCATACCTTCGCTGTCGCTCAGACCAAAGATTTCTGCCTGCGGCCAGCGCAGGATAAAATGCTGGCTCTTGGCTACATTGGCACTGGGCTCACGGTTATCTCTGGCTTCCAGGTACCAGTAGAGTTCATCGCCGGCCTGCATGGAAAATTGCTCAATGGGCAGTGTGAAATCGTAGAGAGCCTCTTGACCATTGGTTGAAATATTTGGCTGCAAACTGGCAAGCGGAATGCGCTTCTCGCGAAAGCGTAAATTTTCCCCGGTGCCACTGGCAAGGGTGACGAATAGATCCACTGAACTTACCTGGTAATCGTCTTTAATCAGGACTTTCACGGGAATGTTGCTGCCACTCCCGTGAATCTTGTCAATACGCAGGCTCGGCGCTTCAAAGGCAAACTCAGGGGCTTTGTCTTTTTGCACCTGGATGTTGTAAATTCCCGGCAAGAGTTTTCGAGTACCCGATAGCTGCACAGAGAGCTGGTAAAAGTCTGTCTTATTCACAGTGCGCTGTAACTGCCATTGTTTGCCGGGCACTTCCCCTTTTGGGAGAAAGACAAAGTGCTCCGATTCCGCCAGCATTTCCAGGCTGTCTATTGGTCTGTTGAATTCAATATGCCACTGTACCCGGGCCTGCTCCGGGACGTTGATTTGCAGAGATTGACTGTGTATAGCGAGGCCGGTGTAGGCGGGCGGTTGAATACGGGTTTCTGCGCGCGCTATTGCCAGTTTTTCCGTCGCAGTACGGGTTGCGTGTTGTTGAGCCGGGTTGGGTTTGTTCGTTGTGAAAACGGTGTCACTGAAGATAAATAACAACAATCCCAGGCAGGCACCAACGGCATGAGCCAGGGGACTGCGCAAGCGTGGTGGACCGAATGGTGTTTTATCTTTGTCTCGCAATACTTGCTGCAGCTGCTTATCAATACGCTCGCGTTGCAGCTGCTGAACTGGGCTCAGATCAGATTTCGGTTGCCAAAGCAGCTGACTGCTGTCCTGCAGTTGCGGTAATTGTCGATCCAACTGGCGGCATAACTGTGCCTGGGCAGGGTGCCAGCAGCGATCCATCAACAGTGCCCCCAGCACAATGCTGAACCAGGCGGGCAACAGCCACTGGGGCCAATTGAGTACGAAAACTCCCACGCCGGCCAGCAGGCCGAGTACAGTGCCCAGCCAGAGGTAAGGCTGCAGGGCTGCCAGTTGCCAGCGCCTGTATACAGCGTTAATGGTTTGCAGGCCCTTACCCATGGTGTGTTTCACCGCTGTTTCTGTCTGCCGCATGCGCCGGAGGCTGCGTCAGGGCAAGCAGGCGTTCAAGGGCCAGCAATATCAGCAGGGCGGCTATCAACCAGGATTGCAGTGGCTCGCTGCGGTGACGTTCGACAGCGCTGTCCGTCACAGGGATGCCTATCGCGGTATTGCCCGACCACTGGCTGCGGTTGCGGTGTTGCAGAGGCCAGTCCTGAGCAGACCATTGTTGCCATAAATCGTCAGGCAGGTTTGCGCGGCGATAAAATTCTGCGCTGTGCCAATCGCTTCCATAGCGCAGCCAGCTTCCCCGGCCGACGGGAGCAGCTTGCACAAGGGGGTTTCTATCCACGGTGGCAAAGTTGAAGTTGTCAGGGCCCTGAGTGTGCTTATCGGTGATCAGCAAGCCGCCGCTGGATACAAAATCCATCACTGTCTGTGGTAGCGGCGTAGAGCCCGTGTAAATCAGCCAATCCGTTTGTTGGGCCTTGGGCGCTGCTTCCGGTTCCAGGGTTTTTACTGATAACTGCGGCATGGTATCCCGCCAGTCCTCCAATACTGGTGTCCACCAGCTGGGTGCTTTCCCCATCACTGCGATCCGCGGCAATATCGGGCTCTGTACTGTGGAGGGCCTATGCAAGCTGTGCCACTGCCAATGGGGGCTGATTTGAAGTGCACGATGGGATGCCGGGAAGGTATCGTTTGCCAACAGGATATGGGCGCGACGCAAATCGGCGCGATGGGACAACCGGGATAGGGTTTTCCACAGGTCTGTATATTGTGGTGGGGGTGAGGTTATCTCAGCTGTTTCGGGGGATAACCACAGCACTTTATGCTTGACTTCTGCCAGCTGTGGCAGGGAACTATGGATAAATGCATTCGCGTCTGCTGCTGCAAGTCCGGGGTCTACCAGAATCACCGCCTCTTGGGGGTACAGTGCCCGCTTGATCAACGGCTGAGCCAGCAAAAGGACCAGTAGGGCAACAAGTAACAGGCGCAACAACAGCAGCCATTTGTTATCCACCACAGGGCGGCGCGCGCGACTCTGTGCATATCTTTGTATCCACTGCACCGCAGCAAAGGAGATCTGCTGTGGGTTACTACGTCGCAGTAGGTGGATGGCAATGGGAATAGCCAGGGCAGCAAAAAGCCATAACCACTGTGGGGACTGGAAAAAGAGGTTTATCCACAACATCTCAGCACAACCTGCCGTGGTGCTGGATAAACTGGCGCAGGGATTTTTCCACAGGCTGTTCGATAAAATCGGTCTGCAATACACACGCTTTAGCAGCAAAGCGCGCTTTTAGCTCACCTTGTGCTCGGGCAAAAGCAGTCAGGTAGGAATGACGCTGCCGCTCGGCATCTACCTCCAAAGCGACCGGGCCAGTGGAATTTGCTTCCGGGTTGAGTAGCTTCAGTTCCCCCTTAAAAGGGAAAGTCTGCTCCGCTTCCACCAACAACTGCAGTGGCAGACAGGGGCGGCCGGCGGCGTGCAGGCGGGCTGCGAAATTGCTGATCTCATTATCCTGTTCGAAAAAATCACTCAGTAGCACTACTTGGCAGGGGCGCTCGAAATGCTGCCATAGCGGAGCCAGTTGGGATTGATCCGGCCAGTGATGACTGGCATCGAGCTGCTGTAATTGCAATGCGATCTGACGTTGGTGACTTTCGCCTTGTCCTTCGGGTATATACCGGGTTTGTTGATTGTTGATGGCCAACAGGGAAAAACTGTCACCCTGGGCGTCGAGCAGCCAGCACAGGCTGGCAATCCAGCATTTGGCGTAATGCAGTTTATTGAGACTGGGTTCGACAAAGCTCGCCTGACCCAGGGAGGCGCTGGTATCGAGCACAAAGCACACATGCATGCGGCTCTCCTGCTCGGTCTCGCGCACATAGTAGCGATCGCTGCGGGCAAACAGTTTCCAGTCGATATGTCGGATCGAATCACCTGCTTGATAGCCGCGGTACTGGTGAAACACCAGACCGGTGCCGCGGCGCTGACTGTGCTGAACGCCGAGCATCACGCCCTCGGCGATATGCCGTGACAGCCATACCAGATCGCGACAGCTGGCCAGAGTTTTGGGGGGTATCAATACCACGGCACTCAGTCCCGGCCGGGCTCCGGCACCGCGGATACCAATTCGTTGATCAGTTGTGGCATCTGGATACCATCTGCCAGGGCCTGGAAGCTGAGGAGCACCCGGTGGCGCAGTACTGGCAGCAGTAGACAGCGGATATCCTCGCGGGTAACGGCGAGGCGTCGCTGCAACAGGGCGCGGGCCTTGCTGGCGAGAATCAGTGCCTGGCCCGCACGGGGGCCGGCGCCCCACTTGATCCACTGTCGCAGGATATCGCTAGCGCTTGTGTCGGCGCGGGTGGCGCGCACCAGTGTCGCCACGTAGCGGTACAAATCGTCGCTTACATGAATTTCCCGCACCAGTTTCTGCATTTCAAGCAGTTGCTCTGCACCCAGGATGGGGCGGGGTTTGATCCTGGCGACGCCGGTGGTGGAGCGCAGGATTTCCACTTCATCCCGTGCATCCGGGTAATTGATCTGGATATTCAGCAGGAAGCGATCCAGCTGTGCCTCCGGCAGTGGGTAGGTACCGGCCTGCTCAATGGGGTTTTGTGTCGCCAGCACGAAATAGGGATCGGGCAATACCAGCGTTTTACCGCCCACGGTGACCGAGCCCTCCTGCATGGATTCCAGCAGGGCCGCCTGGGTTTTCGGTGGCGTGCGGTTAATTTCATCCGCCAGCAGAATGTGGGTAAATACCGGGCCGCGCTGGAATTTAAAAAAGCGCTTGCCGGTGCTGTGATCCTCCTCAAGTATCTCGCTGCCGAGAATATCCCCGGGCATCAGATCCGGAGTGAACTGTACCCGCTTGAAATCCAATGCGCTGGCATCGGCGAGAGTTTTTACCAACAGGGTTTTACCCAGCCCCGGTACTCCTTCCAGCAGGGCGTGGCCACCGGCAAGCAGGCAGATCAGCATCTGCTCTACCACGGGCTGCTGGCCGACGATCACCCGTGCAATCTCCTGTTGCAGGTTGTTCAGACTGTGCAGTTGTTCTTCGATGGTGTTTTCCAGACTCTTCAACATAGTCAGCTCGTCAGTGCGTAAATAACAATATTCACCGCAAATTTTGTATTATCGATGGCGAGCCAGCGTTTGTTGCGGTAGTCGTAGTCCCATTCACAGCCAAAATCCTTGTTGCTGTAAAGTATCGCGACGCGCCCGTTAATTACGAGGGCTTTCAGATAATCGTGTACCAGGTCGTCCCCCCAGCCATTTAACTCAAAGCTGGTCACCGGCAGCTCGTCGAACTGGAAAAAACAACGGTAGAGGTCGTGATCGTGAGGCAGTTTTTGCAAGCAGTCATTACCAAACAGCTGGGCCATTTGCGCCTCGAAGGACTTGGCAAAGAGACCGTCGATATCGTGGTTACAATCGTCCACAAACACAAAACCACCGCGGTTCACATAGTCGCGAAAATTTCTCGCCTCCTCCGCAGTGAACTGTACCAGCTTGTGTCCGGCCAGGTAACAAAATGGAGCCAGCAGCATTTTCCTATCAGCCAGTGGCACTATGTGCTCTTTGGGATCGACTTTGAGATTAGTGTATTCCACCAGGGAGTTGAGCAGATTGGAGGGCATACGCTGATCCACATCCCAGTCACCGGACTCGTACATCAGGCGCGTGAAATAAAAATCGTAATCTGCCCGTGCGTTACCTGCTTCTGTATGTTGCGCACGCGTGCCCAATGGCAGTGCTGCGGCACAACTGCCCAGGATCAGGTACTGGAGAAAAGCCTTGCGGGTCAGGGGCACGGGATAACTCTATGACTGCGTTGCCAGTTTTTAGGTATTTGCTGTTGGGAAAATTGACGCAAGGGGCCTCCCCGGTTACACAATCAGCCAGTTCACCGGTAAGGCCCCTGCACTGATCAATAATCAGCCCAGTTTGCGTTTGGTGTTGATCACATTGATGCCGTCAAAGCGCGCGGTGGAACTACCGTGGGACACGGCACTTACCTGGCTGGGCTGCCCCTTACCATCAAAGAACGAGCCTCCCAGTCGGTAGTCGTGCTTGTCGCACACTTGTGAGCAGGCGTTCCAGAACTCCTGGGTGTTGGACTGGTAAGCCACATCTTCCACCATGCCGGTGATCTTGCCATTTTCGATTTCGTAGAACAGCTGGCCGCCGAACTGGAAATTATAGCGCTGCTGGTCGATAGAGAAGGAACCGTCCCCAACAATATAAATGCCTTTCTCCACATCCTTGATCATATCGTCAACCCCCAGCGTTTTGCGGTCGGGGCGCAGAGAGACATTGGGCATGCGCTGGAATTGCACGCTGGACCAGCTGTCGGCATAGCAGCAGCCCTGGGATTCCTTCTGTCCCAGCATGTGCACCTGATCGCGAATAGCCTGGTAATTTACCAGAACGCCGTCTTTTACCAGATCCCAGTTACCGGTTTTCACGCCCTCGTCGTCATAGCCAACCGCCCCCAGTGAGCCGGGCTGTACCTTATCGGCAAACAGATTGACCTTGTCGCTGCCGTATTGGAATTTACCGCTGCGCCATTTATCCAGGGTGGCGAAAGAGGTACCGGCAAAGTTGGCTTCGTAGCCGAGTACGCGATCCAGCTCCAGCGGGTGGCCGACGGATTCGTGGATAGTGAGCCAGAGGTGGCTGGGGTCCAGCACCAGATCGTATTTGCCCGGCTTTACCGACTTGGCCGTCAGCTTTTCCTGGGCCTGCTGCGCTGCCAGGCGCGCGTCTTCGGCCATATCATAGGAGTCGCGGTAGAGCACAGTCTGCGACTGGATCTTGTCAGCAGCGCGGCCATCCAGGTATTCAAAGCCGCGCCCCACCGGTTGGCTCAGGCCCTCGCGGGTGCGAAAGGCGCCGGTTTTCTTGTCTACGGCAGTGACCGAGAAGGGTGCCCACAGTCGGTGGATATCCTGGTCGATATAAGAGCCGTCCGTGGAAGCAAAGTATTTCTGCTCGTTCACCAGGTACAACATGGAGTTGATGTAGCTGGCACCGGCATCCAGTGCAGACTGATTCACCTCCATCAGCAGGTCTACCTTCTCTGCGATGGGGATTTGCATGGCATTTTTTTGAATTGGCGTCTGCCAGCTAACCTCGCCGTGGCCTTTCACCGGGGCCAGCTGTACCGGTGTCTGCTGGTATTTTGAATTGGCTTTGGCGGTGGCTATCGCCTGGCGGGTAGCGCGGACAACGCCATCAGCGGTGAGATTGTTGGTGGCGGCAAAGCCCCAGGTGCCGTTGGCGATCACCCGGATACCCATACCGATCGATTCGGTATTCACTACATTTTGCACCTTCATTTCGCGGGTGACCACGTATTGGTTCAGGTAACGGCCAATACGCACATCCGCATAACGGGCGCCGAGTTTGTTGGCGGTGTTCAGGGCTACATCTGCAAACTCCTTTTTAACTGTGAGATCCAGGCCACTTTGGGTGAGTTTGCTCTCGGCCACCAGTCTGCCGGACAGTGGCAACATAGAGACGCCCAGACCGGCACCGCTGAGCTGGAGAAATTTTCTTCTGTCCATTTCATTATCCTCAATGGGTGCGGGCCGTTACACGGCGTCGGAAAGGCTGCTGAAGGTAAAGTCACGTACTTTCAGTGCGGGCACCATTGCGGACATGCCCCACATGCCCACCCGCTCCGGTATACCCATATCCTCGATATTGTTGAGCATGATTACTGGGCTCTCATTGAAGCGGAAGTTCTTCACGGGGTATTGAATTTTGCCGTTCTCGATATAGAAAGTGCCATCGCGAGTGAGACCGGTGAGCAGCAGAGACTGTGGGTCGACCATACGGATATACCAGGTGCGGGTTACCAGGATGCCGCGGCGGGTTTTCTTGATCAGCTGATCGGTGGATTTGTCGCCGCCAACCAGAATCAGGTTGTTGGGTCCCGGTACGGCTTTGTCTTTGCTCTGTTTGGCCCAGTAGCGGCTGCGCGTCAGGTTTTTTACCACCCCGTCCTTGACCCAGTCGATGCGCTCTTGCGGCATAAAGTCAGAGTCGGCCCAGGGTTGTGCGGGGACATTGAGGTTGGCGGGGTCTGAGTAGATGTGAACGCGTTTGTCGAACATCTTCTCGCCAATGCGATTGCCGCCGCCTTTCTTGCTCATAAAGCTGCGGCCCTCGTCGGCACTGCGCGCGTTGAAGCCGCCCAGCATATAGCCCATCAGTCCGGATACTGCATTGGGTTCCAGGATGACGGTATATTTACCCGGTTCCAGGGCACGGGCTTTCTGTGACATCAGCGCCTTGTCGATGGCCACGGAAGAGGTGCTGCCAGTATTCATGGCGGCGAAGTCGGTGACATCGCTCTCTGCCCAGCCGGAACCCAGGCCATTCTCCGTGCGCATGGTGACGGTGAAATTGGCGGCAGTAAAGGCGTGGTAGCCAAACAGGCCCTGGGAGGTGGCGACTGCGGTAAAGGCGCGCTCATCTTCCAGGTAGCCGGCGGCAACCACTTTCTTTTCTTTTGCAGCGATAATGGAGTCCGCTGCGGCCCTGGCGCGCTGGTCAGGGGTGATATCCGCGGTGGACTTGGAGAAGCCGTCCACACTTACATATTTCTGCGGGCCCAGCATAGGCATGGATTCCGGATTTTCCGGTGAGAGCCTGGCCAGTTCCTCGGCGCGACGCATCACCTTTTCCAGGGAGGCATCGCTGAATTCGTTGATGGTGGCTACACCGGATTTCTTGCCGAAGCGGGCTTCCACTGCCAGTTCGGTGTTATTGACGATACCACTGGTGGAGACACTGTTGCGCGCATAGCGAATATTGCCGGTCTCGCCGCCGGCCAGCTGTGCGCTGGCCTCCTCGGCGCGGCTGTACTTTAAAACTTTATCGAGAATACGCTTCGCTTCACTTCTGCTGAGAATTGCCATTGCCTTTTCTCCAATTACTTATTCTTGTGCGCAGCCGGTCAGGCAATCTTGCGCTTGGTATTGATAACGTTGATTTTGTCGAACCGAGTAGTGGAACAGCCGTGGGATACCGCACTTACCTGGCTGGGTTGGCCCTTGCCGTCAAAGAAGGTGCCGCCCAGTCGGTAGTCGCTGCCGTCACAAATGGCCGAACAGGCGTTCCAGAATTCCTGGGTGTTGGACTGGTAGGCGACGTCCTCCACTTGGCCGACAATTTCACCATTCTTGATTTCGTAAAACAGCTGGCCGCCGAACTGGAAATTGTATCGCTGCTGGTCGATGGAGTAGGAGCCGCGTCCGACGATATAAATCCCCTTTTCCACATCGCGGATCATCTCTTTAGCGGAGTATTGTTTCTCACCTGGTGCCAGGGAGACGTTGGGCATCCGCTGGAATTGCACGCTGGACCAGCTATCACCGTAACTGCAGCCGTGGGACTCCTTCTGGTCGATCATATGCACCTGGTCGCGGGTGGCCTGGTAATTTACCAGAATGCCGTCTTTCACCAGGTCCCAGCGCTTGGTTTTCACCCCCTCGTCGTCAAAGGCAACTGCGCCGAGAGAGCCGGGTTGTACCTTGTCGGCGAACAGGGTGACCTTGTCGCTGCCGTAGCGGAACTTACCGCTGCGCCACTTATCCAGGGTGGCGAAGGAAGTGCCGGCGTAGTTGGCCTCGTAGCCGAGAACGCGATCCAGCTCCAGCGGGTGGCCGACGGATTCGTGGATGGTCAGGCACAGGTGAGACGGTTCCAGCACCAGGTCGTACTTGCCGGGCTGGATGGACTTGGCCGAGAGTTTTGCCTGGGCCTGCTCGGCAGCCAGCATGGCATCCTCGGCCATATCGTAGGAAGATTTGTAGAGCGTGGTCTGACCGCGAATTTTGTCCTTGTCGTGACCAGCCAGATATTCATAGCCTCTGCCCACTGGATCGCTGAGGCCGTTGCGGGTTTTAAAAGCACCGCTTTTTTTGTCCACAGCCGTTACCTGCATAGGCGCCCACAGGCGGTGGATATCCTGGTCGATATAGGAGCCGTCACTGGAAGCGAAGTACTTCTGCTCGTTCACCAGGTACAGGGAAGAGCGGATATAGCTGGCGCCGGCCTTGAGTGCGCCGTTGTTGACGGCCATCAGGTAGTCGACCTTCTCGCTGATGGGCACTGCCAGGGCATTTTTTTGGATGGGTGTTTGCCAGGAGATCTCGCCCACCCCTTTCACCGGTGCCAGGTGCACAGGTTCTGTCTGGTACTTAGCGTTGGCCTTGGCCACGGCCACGGCCTGGCGCGCGGCTCTGGAGACACCATCGGGAGTCAGATCATTGGTGGCGGCGAAACCCCAGGTGCCGTTGGCAATCACGCGGATGCCGGCGCCGAGGGATTCCGTATTGACGATATTCTCGACATTGGTCTCTCGGGTCAGTACATACTGGTTGAGATAGCGGCCGATGCGTACATCGGTATAATCGGCACCGGCTTTGCGTGCCGTGTTCAGGACCACATCCGCCAGCTGTTTCTTGCCTGAGGTGTGTATGCCCTCATCGAGCAGTTGCTCGGCATTGACCTCGATCCCCCGCAGGGGCAATACGATACCGCCGGTGCCGAGGCCGGCGAGTTTGAGGAATTGTCTTCTTTCCATTGGTTACCTTGTATCCCCAGCGCAGCGGCTTGTCCGCTTGGGGTGTGTTTATTATTATGGGCCCAACTACTGCGCGGGATCTGCCGGGCATAGAGTCCGTACCAGGTACTCACCTTGAAAGATGCACAACTATCAGGCTTCACGCCCTCTTGTAAAGTGGCACCTCGGTGAATGGAGGCCTGGTGGGGGCAGGCGGATCGGTGGCGGGGAGCCGACAGAGGGGAGCCACTTAAATTGACGCGCGCTGGCGTACCTGGTCAATGGTGGTGTCGATCAGCAGCTCGCCGTTGCGATATACCGGTTTCAGCAGGTTGCGGCGCTGGCCAAGTGCTTCCAGGCGAATGGTATTCAGTGCGCCGTTGTCCTGCCGCACCAAGGCCAGTCGCCCGCGCCTGGATGCCTTCTCTGGACCGGTGCGCGGGTTTTTGTACACATCCTTCCAGGTGCCTGAGATACGCACGGCACTGGCTTTCATGGCAAAGCTCATCAGGTCGCGATCGACTTTCTGCAACAGCTCTCCCCCCATCCCAAAGGTGATATTGTCAGCGCTTTGGTGCTGCTCCTTCATTGCCTGCAGAATTTTGGGGATAGAAAAGCGCGATATGCTGTCGCCCTGGATCAGGCGGATATAATCCGGTAGCACCCGATAACCTTTGCGATTGATCTCAGCGCCGAAAATTGTCATTAACCGTTCGATACACTCGACCACAATCTGTACCGGATTGCCGGAATCTGGACGAATCACTACAGTGCCGGGAGTATTGATAACAGAATCTCTCAGTGTTTCGCCCCAGATATGTTCTACCGCATTCCACAAATCATAGCTGTCGCTCACCACCGCAAAGCGTTTATGCTTGCCAGAAAACCGTGTCATCATATTCTGGTAGGCGGATACTTCGTTTTCGCGACCCCAGGCAGTCATGGTGCTATGCTCCGCGGCAGGTATGGAAAATCCCGGCATCCTTGCACGGTAAAATTTCCTTGCTGCCATAATCCCGGAAAGCGTATCGGTTCCTTGAAAATTCACCAGGTGTGCCATGCCGCCGAGCATGGCACTTTCGAGACTGCTGGTACCGCGGGCACCAAAGTCATGTAATTTAAAGGGCAGACCGTCCTGGGAATCCGCGGTTTCACTCAAATAGTGGGCGATGATTTTTTTGATTTCCCTGCTCTGGGTGGCCACTGTGGAGGGATACCAGATAGCGCGCACCAGCGCGGTTTCAATATAACTGGTCAGCCAGAAACAGGCGGGGCAGGTGTTGACGATCTGTGTCGTGACGTTGTGCAGGGGAATGACGGACCCCTCTTCGACAGCGCTGATTTCCAGCGGCAACAGGCCTCCGTGTCTCAGTACGATATGTTCCCAGCCCGCGTGGTGGAAAGGCAGGCCGTGGCAATGCAGTATGTCCGCCGCTTCCTCGATATTCTCTCGCGTCACCGGTTTGCACAGATATTCCTTGAGGAATGCTTGCAATCCAAACACGACAGTTTCGGCGAATTCTCCCCCGCGGCACTCAATATAGCTGCTGACATATTCTGTGCCTGGCGGGTATTGCAGGTAGTGACTCGCCTTGTAGCTGTCCACATTGAGGATCGGATTTTCTGTTGGCATGGCCCTTTCAACTGAGTTTGGATGGAGGTATGGTCTGTGTCGTAAAATGCTCGTTCGAGCGCCCCTTTTCCATAGAGAAGCGTCCAGTGTCAGTGCGTGTAATTTCTCTCTGGGCGACACTTGGGATGCACAATCCCGGCGAAAACACGCCTGAATAATAGATAGCACAGGGTAGTGTTGTGTTTTCTTTCCGTTATTTGCTTCAGGTATCTGCCCAAATTAATCTGATTTATATCAATTATTATTTCGAATGTTCACCGGTAATTAGGAATGCATGGCGCGCAAGAAAATAATATATTCAATAAATATCAATCTATTTCGGCGCGTTTATCAGCGGTTGACTAAGTGTATCTTATGTCCATCAATCGCAATGGCGCGGATACTCAAAGTGAAAAAGCCTGTGGGGTCATCGCCATGGCGAGGCAGTCAGTTAGGGTGCAGAGTTTGGCGCGTTCCCACCCGCTTCCACAGGCGCCATATTTGCGGTGAAGGCGCGCTATAGAAAGGAAAGCCAGCGCAATTGATTGGTAGAAGCCGCACTGGAGTTACCGACAGAGAGTGCGGCGATGGTACAAGGCTGAGTTGCCCCTGAACCTATGGCGCCACCTTTGCAACAGGGCCTCGTGCCGGTTGTGGATACCTGATGAAAAAATGCTGCTACTGGTACAACAGCAGAATCCGCTCAGCCTTCACCAAGAGTCGGCACAAACCATTCGCCAGTGGTTGTAGGGTGCTCTAGCCGAGGCGGCTAAAACTGAAGAGTAGGTGCACGCCGCCAAGGGCGTCGAGGGGTTGAACGATATGGATGGCCTTACCGGTAGCGGTATTCTCGACAGTGATGTGCAAGCCAAGGGACAAAGCCTGCCGGAAGCCCTGGTAGGAAGTGCGCTCAAACGCCGCGCCATGGCGCCCCTGGTGGACTCCCTGCTGAAAGAAGCCGGTGTCGGAGATCTTAGCCAGACTGTCGAGACAAAAACGTGAGGACGGTAGCGATCATTTTTAATTGAGAAAAAACTGCAGAGTGATCGTAATGATTGGTGCTGGAGGAATTGAGTGATTGACAGGTATCCTGGTGGCTTGACTAGGTCAAACACCTGATTTCTAAAAACGGATTTTTTGTTAACCCGACCACATTTTACTGTGCTCGGGTTTTTTAACAGGTGGGAAATAGATTACGCCAGTGATAAGCTCGCAATTGTCGTCAATTGTATGGCGATATCAACGGATTGGAAATAATAAGGTTAGGAAAATGTTTACTAAAAAATTGCTATTAGCATCATTGGTTATAATTGGTTCATTGACAGTACTTCCCGCGCTCTCTGCGGATCTTGTATGCACACTCAATGTGCAACCAGGCGGGAATGTCTTTGGTAATGGGACTTCCCATTGTGAAGGAATAGATTTCAGTTTTGGCAATTCCACTTCGGGAAGCTGGGCAATTACCAACATTACCAAGTCGATTGATCGAATCAACTGGATAAAAGGCTGTAATTCAGGATTGTCATGTAATGTGACTGTGCATGCCTATGCACCGAACCTGGCGGAAGCCTATATCCACTACGACGATGGCACTATCGAGTATGTGGAGGCCAGTATGCATTACGAAACCGGTTTTTAGCCTGTGTAGTTGGCGCCGATGCAATAGTCGGCGCTAACGATAAGATTTTTAAGTCCTTCCTTTACCTTTACAAACCCTTAATGATACTTATGTGCTATTTCCCGTTAGTACAGGAGCGGTACAGGCTGTGTGTATCAATGGAGTTGGATGTATCTTCCAGTGTGCGATTTCGATATTGAAATCCAAATCGTTCAAACTGTCAGCAGAGCTTTAAGCCCGGGTTTTTCATGGGCGCTTATTGGATGCCTCTTATTCTTATGTTGATCTGAACCGGATTTGCGGATTTGTAACCGGCAGGGATATGGATGCAAAAATCGTTGTCTGGTGATGAAAATTCCCTTTTCAGTAACGATAAGAATACGCGAAGTTGAATTTTCGTACCAGATTTCCTGATCGCTTAAAACAGTCCCGGGAAATGGAGTGTATGCCGCTGTATACACCGTAAATAGCACTATTAGTGATGCGTTGAGCGATGGGGCTTGAAAAAAGTCCGATGTAAAACTGTAAAGTGCTACAGAAGAGCTTTATATCCTCCATGACCTAATCGGAGCGGCGTTACTATCTCGTACGATTGTACAGCTCTATGCACAGTCGCTGTGATAACTTGTAATCCAATCCTGTTGACTACACTGCCACAAAAAGATAAAAAAGGGCATAAAAATAGGCCGTAGTAAGGAAGTTGTAGTGACAGGGTTGTTCCGCCGTCAGGCCATGGAAAAACAAGCAGACCGTCTGCACGGTGAGATTCTGCTACTGCCCCGCCTGTCACATACTCTCATTTTGTCATTGCTTTTAGCCTGGGTGGTTGCCGTTATTATCTGGCTTGCCGGCAGCCACTATGCCCGCAGGGAAAGCGTTACCGGTTGGCTGGAGCCGGCTTCAGGTGTGGTGCGGGTTTATGCTGAGCGTTCGGGCATTATCAAACAGGTGCTGGTGCGCGAGGGTGATCGGGTAATAAAGGATCAGCCCCTGATCGTGGTCAACGGTGACCGAATTTTGGCAGATGGTAAACACCTCGAGTCTTTGCTGTTGACTGAGTACAAAAGCCAACAACAATTAGTCTCCGAACAGTTGAAGCGCAGTGAGAAAATTTATCATCAGCAACTGCGTGATCTTGACCAGCGTATTGTTGCCGGTGAGGAAGACCTGGCCCTGTTGGAAAAGCAGATAGAAACACAAACGCAACGCTATATCTTAATCGCGGAACAGGCAGAGCGCTACCGACGGCTCAAGCGAGATGGCCATATTTCCTCAGCAGAGCTGGACGCGGTTATAGCCCAGGAATTGGAGCTGCAGGCCGACCGCCAGAGCCTTGCACGCAGCGGGGTGAATCTGCGCAATCAAATTCGGCAACTGGAAAGTGACCGCCTGCTGCTTCCCGAAGAGTTTGCCAATAGCAGTGATCAGTTGCGCGCACGCCTTTCCGACCTTGCCCAGCAGATTGCCCAACTGCATGGCCAGCGGGCCTATATTGTCAAGGCTTCCCGAGATGGAGTCATCAGTAACCTGCAGGCAACTGAGGGCCAGCAGGCACGAGCTGATATCCCGATTTTATCCCTGGTGCCGGAGAATCACGTACTTACAGCCCAGCTGCTGGTACCCGTGCGCTCTGCGGGTTTTCTCACTACAGGCCAGCCCTTGAAGATTCGCTACGATGCTTTCCCCTATCAGAAATTCGGCCTTTACCCCGGTGCCGTGTTGGAGGTGTCTGATACTGTGTTGCTGCCCGATGAGCTGCTGCGTGTTCCTGTTGCAGTACGCGAGCCGGTGTTCAGGGTTACGG
Source organism: Microbulbifer sp. MI-G (assembly GCF_030440425.1). Lineage (NCBI taxonomy): Bacteria > Pseudomonadati > Pseudomonadota > Gammaproteobacteria > Cellvibrionales > Microbulbiferaceae > Microbulbifer > Microbulbifer spongiae. The sequence goes on along the minus strand of NZ_CP098023.1, from coordinate 4,006,447 downwards.
CAAAATTGGCACAACCGACGGTTAATGCCTATGGCCGGCACTTTTCCCTCAAGCCGGGCATGACCCTATCCGCCGATGTGCAACTGGCGGAACGGAGTTTGCTGCAATGGCTGCTGGAGCCTATTTACAGCTTGCGGGGACGCCTGTGATGGAGGCGACCACACAGCTGCCGGCCAAACAAGAGCGACCGGAAAAGCTTCTGCATTTTTCCCCAGGCCGCCAACTGCCGGTGATTTTACAAACTGAGGCTGCGGAATGCGGATTGGTATGTCTGGCGATGATTGCCGGGTTTCACGGCTATGATACCGACCTCGCCAGCCTGCGCCGCCGCTTCCATATCTCCAGCCACGGTACCAACCTCAAGACCCTGATGGATATGGCCGGGCGCCTGCACCTGGCTGGTCGCGCCCTGCGCCTTGAGATGGAACATCTGGAGGAGCTACAGCGCCCCTGTGTGCTGCACTGGGATATGAGTCATTTTGTGGTGCTCAAATCCGTACAGCGAAACAAAGTCACCATCCACGACCCCGCAGTGGGGGAGCGGGTGCTGACCCGGGAGGAATTTGGCCAGCATTTTACCGGTGTCGCCCTGGAGCTTACACCAACGGATGAATTCCAATCGGTAGAAGATCGCCAACGACTGAAACTCAGCCATTTCTGGTCGCGTATCAGCGGGTTAAAGCGCAGCTTGATTCAGGTGTTGCTGCTGTCTCTGCTGCTTCAGCTGTTTGCCGTGGTTACGCCATTTTATATGCAAACGGTGGTGGATGACGTCATCCTGCGTGGCGACGCCAACCTGCTACTGGTGCTAGCGATCGGCTTTGGCCTGTTACTGATAATACAAACCGGCACCAACGCCTTGCGGGAATGGGTAATCCTGCATATCTCCAGTCGGCTCAATATGCAGATGGCTGCAAACCTGTTCCGCCACCTGATCCGCCTGCCAATGAGCTATTTCTCCACCCGGCATATGGGTGATGTGGTATCCCGCTTCGGTTCCTTGCAAAAGGTGCGCGAGTTGCTCACCACCGGGCTGGTGGCTGCGGTCGTGGACGGTATTATGGCGTTGATCACACTGGCCGCCATGTTTTTTTACGACCTGTGGCTGACCCTGATTGTCTTGTTGGTGGTCGTCCTTTACGCTGCCCTTCGCCTGTTGCTCTATCGCCCACTGCGGCTACTTACTGAAGAGCAAATTGTTGCCCAGGCAAAACACGACTCGCACTTTATGGAATCGGTGCGGGCTATCCAGACCGTCAAACTGTTCCAGCGCGAGAACGACCGCCAGGGCCAGTGGCACAATCGCCTCGCCGATGCCATCAACAAGGATATCCGTATTGCCCGCTGGAATATCGGCTACAACACCATCAACCGCCTGTTGTTCGGTCTGGAAAACCTGTTGGTAATTTATTTTGCTGCGAGTGCAGTGATGGGAAATATCCTCACTGTCGGCATGCTCTATGCCTTTATGAGTTATAAGACCCGCTTCGTTCAATCTATGGACGCACTGGTTGCTCAGTGGATCGAGTTGAAAATGCTGGGTCTGCACCTGGACCGCCTGTCCGATATTGTATTTACCAAATCCGAGGATATAGATGGGCCAAATAGCCTTTCAATGGGTGATGGTCTAGCACATGCCCTGCAGGGAAAAATAGAAGTGCGCAACCTCAGTTTTCAATTTGGTGAGGCGGAGGCCCCGGCATTTCAGAATGTCAACTTTACCATTGAATCTGGTGAAACTGTTGCCATTGTCGGTCCCAGCGGCTGTGGCAAAACTACATTGCTTAAATGTCTGATGGGTTTGCTGGAACCGACCGAAGGGGAAATCCTGATAGATGGCCAACCCCTGAGGCAACTGCCAAATTATCGCGGCCAGATTGCCGGTGTTATGCAGGACGATCAGTTGCTCGCCGGAACTATTGGCGACAATATCGCCTGCTTTGAGCCTCAGGTGGACCTCCAGCGTATAGCTCACTGTGCGCAGTTGGCGTGTATCCACGAAGAAATCATGCATATGCCTATGCAATACAACACGCTGGTTGGTGATATGGGCACCAGCCTTAGCGGCGGACAAAAGCAAAGAATTGTGCTGGCGCGCGCCTTGTATCGCGCACCTCGCATCCTGTTCATGGACGAAGCAACCAGTCATTTGGATGTGGCGAATGAATCGCTGGTTAACCAGCATATTCAGCAGCTTGCTATTACCCGGGTGCTGGTTGCACATCGGCCGGAAACGGTTAAATCTACAGGGAGGCAGATAAATCTAGCTGACAATGAGTTGGCATAACCTTTAATTTAGAGGAAAATAAAATGAAAGAACTTACTATGAATGAAGTTGAGCAAGTGAATGGTGGATTGGCCCCTCTAGTAGGAATTGGGATTAGGGTTGCTGTAGGAATAATTATGATCCGATTCTCACCAAAAGCATATTAAGAATTGTTTCAGGCTCCTCTAAATTAGGAGCTCTCTATCAAGCCACTTACAAAATTACCTTGTGAGTGGCTTTTTGCAATGAGGATAAATAAAGTGGGGAAGTTTTTAAAAAAGAATTCAGAGTTCGCTTTTTCGGAAAAGTTATTTATAGCATCATTCTCTTTCATTATATGTGGCTTTTCATCCTATTATGTTTTTATTTTTTTGCTGGCAGATTTTTCTTACCATAAGGTATTGAGCATAATTGCTAGCTTTATTTTAAGCTGTGGTATTTTTTATCTTTCATTCCGTTTTCCAAAATATATCAGCCTTTTCATTTTTGCACTGCCTCTGATGCTTTTAGGCAGTTAGCATTTGCCTAAAATTACATGGGAAGTCTAAAATATGGAATTTTTAGCGTTATGGCAGTCTCTCATGAGATGAGGCACCAGCGCCAAATCTTTCTCACAGAGCCATGCGGACCGATTTCGTATGCCAATCGCTATATTCTTAAGGAATAAGTTTCGCAATACAACTCAGAACATGCGAATCTGTGAGCCAGAGATGGAGGTTTTTTAACATGTGGTGAAGCTAACGATATCTAGAACTTCTTTTACAAATTAAGCTGGCAACCTAATCGTAGGATGTCTACTAAAGCGAACCCTTTTTGTAAATATTTTCTGGAGGAAAAGGCTAAGGTTCTACCAGTTTCTGATTGGGATTACGATCCTGCTTAAGTAAATCGTTCTTTTCCTTTGCTGCCACTGCCGCCGAGGGTAAAAGCAGTGTAGAGATGATACGCTGATCGAAAATAACATCGTGCTTGTCAGGAATATTATCCTTATTGATTACAGTGGCGCCACTTTCCCGGAGCCGTACTACCACAAGAAATGGCAGCAAGGTAAGCTGGCGGTGAAAAATCCGGGCTAGCGGGGTTTATAGCATCTGGTTATGATATGAGTTGACGAACCTCATACCTCGTCTGAAGTGCTGGAAGCCAAAGTGGTATGGGAAGGTCTGGTTTATATTAGGGCCTGTTCACACTAATTAAAGTATCGGCAATAAGCGCAAAGTGAATAAAAAATGTGAAAACGACATCCAGTTTGTCAAAACGAGAGAAAATTCTTCTGAAGCCCTTCAGGCGTCGAAACAGCCTCTCCACTTCATTTCGTTTTTTGTACGCCTCCACGTCGTATTTCCAGGTGCTCATTCGGTTACTCTTCGGTGGCACGACAGGTTCCATGCCCAGATCGAATACCAACTGCCGGGTTTCATTACCCTCGTAGGCCTTGTCCATGATCACTTTGGCACCATCCCAACCGCAGTTCTCAAGGCTTTTCAGCAGCTTTCGGCCCTCCGGAGCGTCTCCAGCCTGCCCCGGTGACAGAGAAAATACTACGGCGCGGTTGTGGTCGGCTGCAACCATATGAATCTTGGTGGTCCATCCTGCTCGTGATTTGCCGATAGATTGAGGACCGTTTTTTTTAACGCGCCAGTACCATCTGGATGAACTTTAACAGCCGTAGAATCAAGAGAGATATGATCGACCTGGATATTGATCACATTATTTTCCTGGAGGGCCAGAAAGACCCTATCCAGTACACCTTGTTTGGCCCAACGATTCGCCCGCATGTAGACGCTGTGCCAACGGCCGAATTTCATCGGCAGACCTCGCCATTTACAACCATGCTCGGCTATGTAAAGAATGGCGTTCAGCACTTGTAAGTTGGATATTTTCACGTTGCCGCGCTGGAGGGGCAGAAAATCTTCGATAATTTTGTATTGTTGCGCTGTAATTTCCATGAAGGGATTATACAGGATTTAGTGTGAACAGGCCCTAAGTCACTATTAGGGTTCACTTAAGCTGTTTCTGGATAAATAGTAGACTTCTATTGATATAATTTGCTTGCTACTGTCATTATGAAATGCAGCAAAGTCCCTGTAGGCCATGAATTGTGCAAAAAATAGTTATAACAATATTTATTTTTTAGAATTTATAAAAAAATAAAAAAGGCGTGAAGATCAGTGCTTCACACCTTTTCAGATCCTGAATAAACAGTTATTTGTCTAAATCAATAACTTCGACTTTATAGCCAAGTTCTTCGAATTGCGGTTTCAGGCTTTCAACATCGCCGACAACCAATTTTGCCATTGTATCAATATCTAAATACTTTTCAGCCAATGAGTTGAGCTCAGCGAGGCTGGTATTTTGGATAATTTCGGCTTGCTTTTGAGTGAAGTTAGCTGGTAAATCGTATTCCAATATGTTACCTAAAAACCGTAGTTTCTGATTGGGTGTTTCATAGCTTCTTGCATCACGTTGTCCAACCGCCTTGCGCATGAATTCCAGCTCTTCATTAGTCATGCCGTGGTTACGATAGGCTCTAAGCTCCTTTTCAAATTCAATAAATGATTTGTCAGTTGCATCTGCTCTTACACTGGCACCAACTTGATAGTGGCCACTGTTTTTACTCGCCCTAAATTGACTGCGAGCGCCATAGGTATAACCTTTGTCTTCACGAAGATTAAGGTTTATACGGCTGTTAAACGCACCGCCAAGATTAAAGTTCATCAAGTCGGCTTTATAGAATTCTCCTGTGAAATCTCGCTTCAGGCTAGGTTTGCCAATGCGAATAACAGACTGTGCGGCCTTATCTTTGTTGACAATATATACTGATTGCGGATCAAAGCTCACTGGCTTAAACGTACGATTGAATGACTTTCCTTTGCCCGTCCAAGAAGTCAGCCTATTTAAGGATTTGTTAATCTCTGATTGCGGTAAATCGCTCACAACAATCAACTCAGCATCCTGAGGTTTCACATAGTTGTTATAAAAATCCCTTACATCAGCAACTGTTAGCTTGCTAACACTATCCACGCTGCCAGTCGCTGGTATACCTGCAATACTATCCCCATACAAAAGCTTACTCCAGGCTTCATTAGCTAGTGCATTGGCATCCTTGCGAGCATGCTGAATACCTTGGATGATTTGAGACTTGAGGCGATTGAAGTCAATGTCATTAAATGCCGGTTTAACAAGTTTTTCCTCTACTAATGCCAATGTTTCATCTAGATTCTTGCTCAAGCTGCTGACTAATATATTTATTTTTTCATCACGAGCATAGATCCTTACATCACTACCGAGCTTTTGTAATTCAAGACTCATATCTTCGTTAGTGCGAGCAGTCGTTGATTCGTTCAACAAGTCAGCTGTGAGGTTTGCCAATCCAGCTTTATCAACAGGTTCAGCGAAGTGACCGCCTTGAATTTTGATTAATATACTTGTCGTTGGTGTTTCCTGACTTTGCGAACCTAAAACCTTAATACCATTACTGAGCTGTGTTTCCCAATACGCTGGCACATTGACAAGCGGGTTGGCGTCCGCAATGGGTTGTTTCGAACGATCAAAGCTGTCAATTGCACGTCGTGTATCCAAATCTGACATTTTAACTTGGATTCTTTCAGGTATGTTTCTTTGTGGGATGCTAAAATTATCAGCGTTCGCAACGGCGTCAGGCTGCCCTTTGGGAACCACGCTGACAATGACAGCGTGCTTATTTTTCAAGTATTGATTGTAAGCGCGAACAACATCTTCCTTAGTTACATCATTGTACCGCTTAATGTTCTTCCCGATATAGTTAGGCGTACCTGCAAAGGTTTCAAAGAAGGCCAGTTGACTTACTTTACCTTCAACAGATTGCAAGCCAAAAATTGCACTAGATTCTAATTTTGCTTTAACTTTTAACAGGTCATCTTCTCTCACTCCACGCTGCTCAAACTCTGAGAAAGAGGCTCGAATCACAGACTCTAAATCAGCCAAAGACTTCCCGGCAGCCGGATTGGGCAATGCCAGCATATTGAAAGTACATGCTAGCTCCTGGCAACGGTGATAGACTTGAGATTCAACGGCTAAGCCATTCTTTACCAGATTTTTATACAAGATAGAGGTTTTACCGCCACCTAGGATTTCAGCCAAAATGTCCAAAGCAGGTTCATCTTCATGGCGTGCATGTACCGTAGGGAAAGTCATGAACACTAGTGGCAAAGTAACGTTGTCTTCAAAAGAGACATAGCGATCTTCATTCAATGTAACCGAAGGCTTCTTTGCATCAATGACTTCAGGGCCTCTGGGAATCGAACCAAAATATTTGTTTACCAGGGTCATTGTTTTTATTGGGTCCACCGCGCCGCCAATTGTAAGCGTTGCATTATTTGGACCATACCAGCGTAAGAAAAATTTCTTCAAGTCGTTAACATCAACACGGTTCAAATCTTCGGTGTAGCCAATTACTGGCCAAGAATATGGATGGCCCTCGGGATAAAGTGCTGCTGACATTGTCTCAGATAAACGCCCGTATGGTCTGTTATCAATTCGTTGCCCACGCTCGTTCTTAACAGTTTCACGCTGCACTTCAAATTTTTCTTGCGTCACGGCGTCCAGTAAGAACCCCATACGATCAGCTTCCAGCCAGAGCATTTTTTCAAGCTGATTTACGGGAACCGTTTGGAAATAGTTGGTTCTGTCAGTATTGGTGGTTCCGTTTAAAGTGCCGCCTGATTCTGAAACGATTTTAAAGTGTTCTTCATCCCTAACATTCTCTGATCCTTGAAACATCATATGTTCGAAAAAATGGGCAAAACCTGAGTTTCCGATTTGCTCGCGGGCTGAGCCAACATGATAAGTTACATCAACATGTGCCAATGGATCTGATTTATCCTCATGGATAATAACTGTTAATCCATTGGCCAATTGGTACTTTTTATAAGGGATAACTATTTCGTCACCTTGACGTTTTACCTCTTCAATTAAGTTAACCCCTTGTGGCAGCACAGGGTGAGCAGGCATATCACCGCTCAAGTAATTATTTTGACAAGCAGCTAATGACACTGCTAGCCCGACAGCAAGAACTTTTTTCAACGTAGTTTCCTCACAACAAAGATTAGGAATGGCCTTTCATGGCCCAGGTTTACTAAAAAGCGCAAGATACACCCGCGATTAGGCTTTGGTAGTAAAGTATCTGGTGCTCTTGTTTATAATCAATTTTGTAATAGGCTCAGAATATCTTCTATTTTTATGATAACTGGAGTACAGGAATTAACAACTATCTATTTGTTTTTGATTTGAAATATTCTACTCGAAATTCCTGAAGCTGTTTACTAATCAATTCCCCAATTTTTAGGCTGATGATGCCTGAATCGATCACTTTTTTCAGTCTTCCCGAATACTCCTGGTGAAGGTTTTGCTGGTCATGAGTCGCTTCATCGACTCGTTGCCAGGCCCGCCGCCCGCGCCGCATCCACACAGTGCTGGTGGGCCGGGCAGCTGTGCAAATGGTCATTCACCATCCCGGTGGCCTGCATATGAGCATACATTATGGTTGAGCCAACAAAGCTAAAGCCGGCCTTTTTCAACGCCTTGCTCATGGCATCGGACTCGGGTGTACTGGATGGCACCTGTGCGAGAGAAGCGGGGCGGTTTACGATTACCCGGCCATCGGTAAACTGCCAGAGAAACTGCGACAGCGAAGTTCCCTTATCCCGCAGGGCCAGGGTGGCTCGGGCATTTTTTACCGCGGACTCCACCTTGAGACGATTGCGGATAATGCCCGGATTCTGCAGCAGTTTTTCCACTTTTTTTGGTGTATAGCGTGCGATCTTTTCCACCGAAAAATCATTGAACAGACGCCGGTAATTTTCCCGTTTGTTCAACACAGTAATCCAGGACAGGCCCGCCTGGGCTCCCTCCAGCAATAGAAACTCAAACAGGGTTTTGTCATCTGTGACCGGGCGTCCCCACTCCTCGTCATGATAACGGCGGTAAAGCGGTGTAGACAGGCACCAGCCGCAGCGTTTCTCGTGCATTGATGACTCCTTGGAAAGCGTTCAGGTCACAGTGGTGTGGCGGTGCCGGCCAGGGCCACTTGGCTTGAGGGCTTGCAAATCATTTACGGCGCACCGGAAAAGAAATAGTGCTGGATCAATTGCAGAATCAATAGGAGGGCAACCAGGATAAAAACGATATGACCGCGATTCACTTTGGCTCCAATAATTTTTGTTGTACCAACCAGTCGTGACATTCGCACAACATGGTCTCCAGTGCCACACCCGATTGGTAATTCAGTTCCCGCTCCGCCTTGGCACTGCTCGCCACAACCTGACCCGTCACCAGAGTGGCTTTTTGCGGGGTAATCACGGGTTCGCGTTTGCTCACCCGCGACCAGAGATCAGAGCACCAGGCGACTGACTGTATCACAAACGCCGGTGTGGTGCGCTTGGGCACCGGCTTGTGCCGCAGTTCAGCTATTTTCCCGAAGAACTCCAGGAAACTGGCATCAATGCCGGCAAGGATATAGTTCTCGCCACAGCGGCCCTTCTCTACGGCCTCAATATGTGCCCGCGCCACAGCACCGGCGTGGCAAAAAGACCCGTAACCGGGCGGTACACCCGGCAACCGGCCTTGATCAATTAAAAAAAAGGTTTGCGCCCAGTTGTGGGTATCGTATTTCCCCACAATAGCGCAGGGATTCAAGAATACGGCATCCAGCCCCTGCGCAATCTCCCTCTGCACGGCGAGTTCCCCGCGTTTCTTGGTGTACAGATAGTGGTGGTGGGGGTTATCTGCCCGTTTTTCACTCTCTTCGGTGATGGTTTCCCTATGATAGCCGTAAGCGGAGATGGAACTGGTAACAATCATGCGCCCAACGCCTTTCTCTCTGGCTACCCGGGCAATGTTGGCCGAGCCCACTACATTGTCTCGCCACTGTTGGGCATTGCCACCGCGCCACATACTGGTATTGGCGGCGACATGGAAAAGAGCGTCGATATTGCCTGGAATCGCGCTACGCAGTGCATCGGTATCATCCAGGGAGCCCTCCACCAGAGCCACCCCCATGGAGCGAAGCTTGCGGATATCGGAGGTGTGCCGGTGCATGGCGGTCACCTGCCAGCCATCCGCACAGAGTAGCTCAACCAGATTGGTGCCGAGAAAACCGTTAGCACCGGTGACAAATGCATGTTTCATGTTCCCACCGGAGGTAATTGCATATTATTTTTACTCAGTGACAGTCTCTGTGGTTGGCCCTGTCCAACACGGTTGGAATCACCCGGTAGTCCTACCTGCCCGTATACAGGCCGGGTGTATCGCTCGAGCAAAACAAGCGCAATCCGCGACAGGTGCCGCCGGCCACAGCCGGCAGCCACCTGCAACATCAGATTACTTGATCTCCATACCCAGTCGATCGGCGAGGAAGCTCCATTGATTGGCATAATCTTCCACCTGCATCCACACGGGCTTACCGGCGCCGTGGCCCGCGCGGGTTTCCACAGCCAGCCAGACGGGGTTGTCGCAACCCTGGTCTTGCTGCAGTGCGGCGGCAAACTTGTAACTGTGCCAGGGTACCACTCGGTCATCGCGGTCCGCCGTGGTAATCAGGGTGGCTGGGTAGCAGGTGCCCTCACGGGTATTGTGCACCGGGGAGTAGGCGTGGAGGGCGCTAAATTCTTCGCGGTTTTCACTCAAGCCGTAGTCGCTGGACCATTGTCGCGCGTTCGCGGAGGCGGTGTGGTAGCGCAGCATATCCAATACGCCCACTGCCGGCAGGGCCGCAGCAAACAAATCCGGTCGCTGTACCAGGGTAGCGCCCACAAGCAGGCCACCGTTCGAGCGGCCATTGATACCGAGCTTTGCAGGTGACGTGATTTTTTCTGCGATCAGCCATTCCGCCGCGGCGATAAAGTCGTCAAAAACATTTTGCTTTTGCGTCTTGGTGCCCGCCTGGTGCCAGGCTTCGCCGTACTCGCTGCCACCACGCAAATTCACCAGGGCGAGGGTGCCCCCCATATCCAACCAGCCGGCGAAATGGTTGTAGAAACGCGGCAGGATTGAGACGTTAAAGCCGCCATACCCGTACAGTAATGTCGGGTTGGCACCATCGCGTTTCATGCCCTTTTTGTGTACCAAAAACAGGGGCACGCGGGTGCCGTCTTTGCTCTTGAAAAAGTGCTGGTTTACCGTCAGGTCGGAGAAATCAGCGGCATACTCGGGCTGTTTGAACAGCTCGGTTTCCCCGTTCTGCACATTCAGGTGATAAATGCTCGGCGGAGTAATAAAGTTGCTGAACGAGAAGAAGGTTTCCACTTCATCCGGTTCACCATAGAAGCCGGTCACCGAACCCACTCCGGGCAGTTTCAATTCGTACGGTTGCTTGCCATTGGTGTCGGTCACCAGCACCCGTGATTTGGCATCTTCCAGGTAATGTAATACGAAGCGGTCGCCGATAAAACTTGCGCTCTGCAGCACGCTGTCACTTTCCGGTACCAGCTCGCGCCAGTTTTTGCGCTGTGGCTTATCGAGGTCGATGGCGATCACCCGCCCCAAAGGCGCCCCCGCGCTGGTCTCGAAGAAAAAGGTTTTACCCTTGTTACCGAGAAACTGGTAGAGGCCATCCCATTCGTCCAGCAACTTTACCACCTTGTGACTGTCGTCGCGCAAATCCCGATAATAGAAGCCGTTGGAATCGTAACCGTCAAAGATGTTCAACAGTAGGTAATGGCCGTCGTCGCTCACCATGGCATCAGGGTTGCGCGTGGGATGGTCGGTAATCTGATATACCAGCCGGTCGTGTTTCTGCGGTTCCCCCAGGCGGTGGAAATACACCGCTACCTGTTTGCTGTCATCGGCACGGCCCGCTTTGTTGAAAGGGTAGCGGCTGTAATAAAAGCCGGACTCATCGGCCGCCCAACTGGCGCCGCTGAACTTGATGCCGGTCAGCCGGTCCTCAAGGTCTTTGCCGGTGCGCAAATCGCGAATGTGGTAGTCGGTCCAGTCGGTCCCGCCATCGGAGGTTCCATAGGCCAGGTAGCGGCCCTTGGGGCTGACCGTGAGGCGCTTGGTCGCGATAGTCCCGTCCTCGCTCAGGCTGCGTGGATCCAGGATGGGTTTGCCTTCCCGGGTCAGATCTGCGGTGCGGTAAAAGACATTCTGATCCCAGTCACCGCTGTTGTAGCTGTAGTAGTAACTGCCCTCTTTCTTATAGGGCACCCCATAGCGTTCATAGCGCCACAGCTTGGTGAGACGGTCATTGATTTTCTGCCAGCCCGGCAATTGCTTCAGGCGCGGCAGGGCGTGAGCGTTCTGTACCGCTACCCAGTCTTTGACATCCCCTGTGGCCGTGTTCTCGAGCCAGCGATAGGGGTCCTCCACTTTGGTGCCGAAGTATATATCCTGTTGTGAGACGGTCTTACTGTCTGGATAGCGGTCCGCTGCCTGTACAGTCACTGCGGTCACGGCTCCGGCCAGTAGCAAAGTCAACTGTTTTCTCATACCCCCTCCCGGTTTCTCTCTGCGAATCAGTTCGCTAATCTAGGGCATTTATACGCAGGGTTCCAGAGGGGCGAAGAGGTGTGAGATGAAAGGATTGATTCAGCGGGTGAGTCACGCGCGGGTGGATGTCGCCGGGGAGTCGGTCGGTGCTATTGATCGCGGCCTGCTGTTGCTGCTGGGCATTGAGGCCCGGGACACTGCTGAGGGCGCGGACAAACTGCTGCACAAGGTACTGAACTACCGGGTTTTCCCCGATAAAAGCGGCAGAATGAACTGTAACCTGCAGCAGGCCGGTGGGGGGCTGCTGGTGGTCAGCCAGTTTACCCTGGTGGCGGAGACCGGGCGCGGCCTGCGCCCCAGCTTCAGCCGTGGCGCCAGCCCCGGGCAGGCCGAAACCCTTTACAACCACTTTGTTGCCCAGGCGCGAATCCGGTTTGCGCCCGTGGCCTGTGGTGTGTTTGCCGAGGATATGCAGATTACCCTGGTCAACGATGGTCCCGTGACGTTCCTGCTGGAAACCGGTTAACCCGGCAGGCACACCGGTCTTGGACCCTGTTTAACATGGTCGGTCTGCATCCCCGGGTACAACAGCACCGTGGGGCTGTGCTGGCATTACAGGGGCACTGGGCGAGCAGGCCGGGCTTCTCGCATTTTTCCAACAAACTGTGCCGGCTTACTTCTTCGCCCGCTTGCGCATATTCTCCTGCAAAATCTTCTTGCGCAGGCGGATATGATTGGGGGTTACCTCTACCAGTTCATCCTCTTCGATAAATTCCAGGGCCTGTTCCAGTGTGTGGCGAATCGGTGGGGTAAGGGTGAGGGCCTCGTCTGTGCCCGCGGCGCGGATATTGGTAAGCTGCTTGGCCTTGGTAGGGTTTACCGCCAGGTCATTGCCGCGCGAGTGGATGCCGACGATCTGGCCCTCGTAGATGTCCTCTCCGTGGCCAAGAAACAGGCGGCCGCGATCCTGTAGGGCGTAAAGGGCATAGGCGAGGGTTTTGCCGTTGACCATGGAGACCAACACGCCATTGGTGCGTTTGCCTACCTCGCCCTGTTTTACCGGGCCGTAGTGGTCGAATATGCTGGTCATAATGCCGGAGCCGCTGGTGAGGGTAAGGAACTGGCTGCGAAAGCCAATCATACCGCGGGAGGGCACGATAAACGTCAGGCGTACGCGGCCTTTACCGTCCGGTTCCATATTGGTCAGCTCTGCCTTGCGCAGGCCCAGTTCTTCCATAATCGAACCCTGGTGCTGGTCCTCTACGTCGATGACCACGGCCTCGTAGGGCTCGTGGATGTCGCCGTCCACCGCCTTCTGCACTACTTCCGGGCGGGACACACCCAGTTCAAAACCCTCCCGGCGCATGGTCTCGATCAGCACGGACAGGTGCAGTTCGCCGCGACCGGAGACCTTGAATTTGTCCGGGGAATCGCCTTGTTCCACACGCAGCGCCACGTTGTGGATCAGTTCCTGTTCCAGGCGCTCGCGGATGTTGCGGGAGGTGACAAACTTGCCGTCCTGGCCGGAGAAGGGGGAGTCGTTCACCTGAAAGGTCATGCTCACGGTGGGTTCGTCCACACTCAGGGCGGGCAGGGCTTCCGGGGTGTCCGGGTCACACAGGGTGTCGGAGATATTCAGTGCGCCCACACCGGTGATACACACAATGTCGCCGGCGCTGGCCTGCTCCACTTCGGTGCGCTCAAGCCCCAGATAACCCATCACCTGCAGTACCCTGGCCTTGCGCGCCTTGCCATCACGGTCCAGTACCACCACCGGCTGGTTTGGCTTGAGGGTGCCGCGGGTAATACGGCCCACGCCGATCACACCCACATAACTGGAGTAGTCCAGCGCGGAGATCTGCATCTGGAAAGGGCCGTTGAGGTCCACTTTGGGAGGGGGTACCTTATCCAGAATCATCTGGAACAGCGGGGCCATATCGTCCGCCATAGCGGTGTCATCCAGGCCGGCAATGCCGTTTAAGGCGGAGGTGTAAACCACGGGAAAGTCGAGCTGCTCGTCGCTGGCGCCGAGGTTGTCGAACAGGTCAAAAACCTGGTCCATCACCCAGTCGGGGCGTGCGCCGGGACGGTCGACTTTGTTGATCACCACAATGGGCTTGAGACCCTGCTCGAACGCTTTCTGGGTGACAAAGCGGGTCTGTGGCATGGGGCCGTCGACGGCATCCACCAGTAGCAAAACCGAGTCCACCATGGACAGCACGCGCTCCACCTCGCCTCCGAAGTCGGCATGCCCGGGGGTGTCAACAATATTGATGCGGTAATCACGCCAGCGGATGGCAGTATTTTTGGCCAGTATGGTAATGCCGCGCTCTCGCTCCTGATCGTTGGAGTCCATCACCCGCTCTGCGTCGGCGTCGCGGCGATCCAGTGTGCCGGACTGCTGCAAGAGCCTGTCCACCAGCGTGGTTTTGCCGTGGTCTACATGGGCAATGATGGCCACATTTCTTAAGTTGTTGATAATATTGGACATTTACTGCATAACACCTTAAATAAAACAGAATTTGTACACAGCAATGTACACATTCGTAACGCTATCTCCTGCAGGAGCCAAACGGAAAAGTTGCCAATTATAGCCCCAACTTTTGATAACGTAAGAGGTGGCTTACAAGCGCGATCCTGTCTCGCTCCTGCACGAAGAACACGGGGCCCCCGGTCAATGGGTGCGTTGAGGATGGCATTGTGGTAGGTGGCTATCTGCAGCGGTAATGCCTCCTCCATCCCGGGTTCACACTGGCCTGGAGCAGGTGCAATACAGGCTGTGAGCAATGCATGACCTGTGATCTGGAAAGGGGATTCTTGTAACGGGGATGAGGGTACAGGCTATGCATTGCAGAATGGAGATTTGCCTATGCTAACCTACATAATTGGGCCTGAACCCAGAGCGCACGTCTTGGGGAGAGATAACTGCCACAACAGGGTCAAACTGCGGCAAGTTAATCCCGTTTCGTGATGATTTTGAGGTCGCTGTGCAGGGTCTGATGGACCGGGCACCGGTCAGCAATTTGTAATAGACGATCCCGTACCTCATCGGTCAAATCGCCGACCAGGGTGACCACTCTGTTGATCACTTCAATTTTCTGTGGGCTGGATTCGCAATCCTCGCAGTCACGGGCATGTTCGCGATTGTGGCTCAAGTGCACCGAGACGTCCTGCAGGGGAATTTTTTTGTGCCTGGCATACATGCGAATTGTCATTGATGTGCAGGTGCCGAGTGCCGCCAATAAGTGTTCATAAGGATCGGGGCCAAGGTCGTTGCCACCCATTGCCGTGGGTTCGTCGGCCAGCCATACATGGGAATCACTGATCACTGTGCGGGTAAACTGCCTGTTCTTTTCTTTAACCAGGACATGCCCGCTGGGTATGGCAGAGTCTTTTTGTTCAATATTCTCCGGTTCCTCAATATATCGTGTTGCCCAGGCGGCCAATGTAGTTGCAACATACTCGGCATCCCTGGCCTTGGTCAGTAAATGATCGGCGTTATCCAGGCTGATGAAACTCTTGGGATGTTTGGCGCTGCGGAAAATTTTTTCAGCTTCGTGGATCGATACTGTGGCATCCACTGGAGAATGAAATATCAGCAGGGGTTTTTTCAATTTTGCAATTTTTTCTGACTGATAGTGGTTATCCAGGTCATCCAGAAACTGTTTTTTAATGGTAAAGCGCCTGCCGGCCAATGTTACCTCCGCCACGCCCTGGGTACTGATCTCATCGAGCTTGCAGCCAAACTGCTTCACGACATGGTGCGGGTCTGCCGGGGCACCGATGGTGACCACCCCTCTGACCTCTGGCATCGAATGGGCGGCTGCCAGAGCCGCAGCGCCCCCCAGGCTATGGCCAATCAATAAAGAAGGGGCACGGTAGTGATCGCGCAGGAAATTGGCAGCCATTACCAGATCATTCACGTTCGATGAAAAGTTGGAATTGGCGAAATCACCATCGCTGCCACCGAGCCCGGTAAAATCAAATCGCAACACGGCGTAGCCCCGGGTGACCAGTGCACGCGCGATGCGCGAGGCCGACACCACATCCTTACCGCAGGTAAAGCAATGGGCAAACAGGGCAAAGGAATGTGGGTTGACATCAGGCATCTCCAATAGGCCCGCCACCATCAATCCATCCGTAGCAGCAAACTCCAGTTTGATGCGTCTGCCCATGGTACTTTCCCTCTTTATTTGTTGGCAGATCCAATTCTACAGTACCGCCGCTGATGTTTACTATAGAACAGCACGGCGCATCTGCGGCTTCCAGTCGAGCCTGATATCCCCTGGAGGCAACAGAGTGTAGTCCTGAGTGCTTTGACGGTAGGACACAGTGGCAGGGACTTTTTCGACAGATTCTCGAAAGGGTTGGAATGCGCATCGCCCTCTGCCAGTCTATAGCGCAAATAAACCTGGGTTTTACAGGCATTAAAAACACCCACGTATTCCCACGGCGCCATACAGTGTAAATCTTGAGGATATTCTAGTCATCAGTATTCTTTTTCTTATTGAAATTGTGTGCGGGCATCAAATACCAGAGAACGCCGGCTATTAAATATTGCACAGGGATATTGCCGATCAGATTTGCCTGCTCAGCTCGATCAGCCAACACCATCAACAACATAATGGTGGCATAGACCAGGTTCAACCAGATGGTGAACCAAATCAGGCTGACATTGGCGGCAGGATTCTCCGAGGCGAGAAACAGAAAAACACCCAGTGTTGCGAATATGCCCATCAAAATCTGCTCATACTCAGGCTGTGGTGGCGTCCATCCCCATCCGGCAGGCCATATCCATACCATCATCGGGTAAATGGCAAAAATAAAAAACAGGCCTATAAGTTTCAACGCAATGGGGAGATATTTTACGCGGGTTATGTCATCCATACGCTCTCCGGTGTAGTGTAAAAATGACTGGGTATTTCAATGACACCTGCAGTTTCTTCCTGGGTTAGTCAGCGAATACGCAATATGCTCATGCACCTGTCACCGGTATCACCAAGAAGACAGTGTATGGAATTTCCGCCCGGTAGAACCCTGGAATTTGACCATGCAGCTACGGATGTCCCCGCACGCGCTAATGACGGGCACTAAAAGCGAACTCGGGGATTAGTGTATAGTCTCTCGCTTCGGGATCACACAATATCGAGAATACCCAATCCCGACCGCCTGTCAGTAATTCAGATCGTCCATCGGGCAGTGGTTTACCCTGGGCGGATTATCAATGGCAGCCCCCAGGGATAAAACACCAGGGGCATGGCCTTTTTGGGAAAGATCCCGGGGAAATATCGGGCCACTGCACGCTTGCCCATCCTGAAGGGACTTATTAAGTGATCAGGACCTGGGTGGTACAGGTCTGCAGGTCTGTGGGTGTCCCCCTGAAACCTGCCGTGACTCCATTCGGTTTGAAGCTTGTTTACTTCGTGAGTCCCGCCGACAACCTCAGCGCTGTCTTCTCCCTTTCAGAAAACGCATCCCAATGCCTGTCCTGGATCGCGCCCTCCAGGGAATACAGATAATAACAAACGGGAAGTTGTTTTTCTGTATTTTTCTCCAAGAGCCATCGATAGGCTTTGGCCGAACCGAGCTTTCGCAATTCGGCTTCATTGGTGATACCAATTTGATACAGCCTGGATGCCACGGTTTTTCCAATGTTTTTTAACTCTAAAAGTGTTCTGTTTGACATTGCCCTATCCTTGTGCCGTTTCACCACGCTAAGAATTGCCACATTTTATAGTTGCATTCGAATGTGAGTGGCACTGAGAAATGCCAACTGAATGTGCATTTTTTAAAGGGGCAACTGCGGTTTTTCCAGGCGTACATGCCTGGAAATATAGGCACCAAAATGATCTTATTGGATTGCATTCGGTTTTCTTCAGGGGTAAAGCGGCGTAAAATCCATAGTTATTGATGAATATTTGGGCCAGTTTCTGCGCACCAATAGCGCAAGAGGCCCCAAACCCCCAGGCATTTTTTCAAAGCGCCATTCTTTCCACAGGAGAACGGTAGTGTGACCTAAGCGTAAGTAAAAGGCGCTGACCCAAGGTGGTAGGACACCAGGGGCCAGCTAACCAAATTGATAAGCAAGTATCAAAATGGCTATATGGATAATACGCTAGAAGCCCGCTCGTCTTCAATAAAGCGGAGTCCCTGCAGGTACCTGGCGCAGTTGCCCAGGCTTTGGGAGCATTGCGTCCGCCGATTCTGCTTTACCGCCTACCGTTCCCGTGCCCCCCTTGCCTTCAATCGTTTTTTTCCAGGTATCCCCCTCTCTAAAAATTATCCCGGGATTTGCGACCCGGAAGGAAAGGCTTATGTTGGTGGTAAAGCGCCGGCCAGGCGAGAACCTCAGAATTGGAACCCATGTTTCCGTCACCGTATTGGGTATTTCGGGTAACCAGGTGAGAGTGGGCATAGAGGCCCCCAAATCCACGCCTGTGCACCGGGAGGAAGTGTATCTGCGTATCCAAAAGGAGCGGACGCTGGGCAATGGCAATCGTTGAGCAATGGATTCTTGCGGTAGGGACGGCCCGATAGGGATCTCAATGGCCTGGTGAAGCCACAATGCTCCATGAAAAAATAGCCTTTCGATGCAGGGCTATTCATTGAGTGGGGCGATGCGCCGGATATGATTTTCACTGACTATGCAGAATAGGCGCATAAGGGTGATCCCCTTGAGGGTGGAGAAAATGGTATCCGTTGGTTTTGCTTGGAGAAAAAACAAACCGTCAAAAAAACCAACCAACAGGCAAACTGCGGAAGCTATTTTTACAGAAATTTGCCAACTGCTTGGACCCGGTCCAAAGAAATCCATAGTGCCGGATTCGGAAATGCTGAACGCCAAGGAAGGATAACAGCCATCAGTGATGGCAATGCCCTGGCTGGCTGTTGAACGTATCGTTATACAGGGACCTGAGGTTGCTTGAAATTGATTTGGATCAATTGCCAAACCTGCGCCCAGCCGGAAATTTTCCTCCAAACATAACCCTGAAGGTAGCGGCGGCCGGACAGGCCGCCGTAGTGGGCTGATGAAATTCACTGCCTGTAGAAATTCAAGCCGTGGATGACTGTACCGGACAGTCCCGCTGACCCCGCGATTATTGTTTGCGACACATAATGAGAGGGTTTATCATTCGCATTTATCAGAAGTATCGTCACAGGAATTCGGAGCAAGCCATGCCCGCTTATCATCGCACTCTGCTGTCATTGGCGATTTTTGCCGCAGCCCTGCCAACCGCCTTCGCGGCCGAACCCCAGGCCGAGGGGTCCTTAAATGGCGTTATCGAGGAAACGGTGGTTGTGGGCGTGCGCCAACGCCTGTACGACGCCGGTACCCTGCTGGACGCCATCCAGAAAACCGAGGTGGTGGATGAAACCCGCATAAAGGCCATGCAGGCGGTCAACCTGACCCAGGCCATTGAGAAATCCCCCGGCGTGCGGGTCTCGAACGAGTGCTCCATGTGCGGCGTGAAGCGCATTATGCTCAACGGGATGCGCGGTGAGCATTCCACCATCCTCACCGATGGTATCCCCCTGCACACCATGATGGCCGGCTACTATGCGGTGGACGCCCTCGCCACTACCGGGGTGGAGCGTATCGAAGTGGCGCGTGGCGCCGGCGCTTCGCTGCTTGCCCCCGAGGCCATTGGTGGCACCATCAACGTGATTTCCAAGGAGCCACAGGAAACCGGTTTCAATATCAACGCTTCCTGGGAGGATAACGACAGCTTCTTCGTCGGTATGATGGGCAGCCATGTCAGCGACGATGATCGCACCCGCACCAGCCTGGTGTACCAGGGTGACAAGCATCACCAGATGGACAACGATAACAACGGCGTCAGCGAAGCCCCGTTGCAGGAAAACACCAGCTACGTTGGCCGTGTCTCCCATGATTTCACTGAACGCGACAACCTGGTGCTGCGTCTGGCCTACACCGACTCCACCATCTTCGGCGGCCCCCAGGGCTATAACATCGGCACAGTGCTGCGGGGTTTTGACGGTGTGGAATCCGAGCATCTGTTTGAAAATGACGATGTACGCGCCAAGTTCACCGGTAAACCCTGGGAGACCACCGAGTGGATCGATACAGAGCGCACCGAGGTTTCCGCCAACTGGCTGCGGGAATTCAATGAACACTACAATGCCATGGTCACCCTGGCCTGGTCTGAACACCGACAGGATTCCTTCTACGAGGGATTTGACTATGCGGCGACCGACCAACTCTTTTACTTCGACTGGCGCAACAACCTGATAGTGAACGAGGCGCACACCCTGACCTTCGGTATGGATTTGCGCGACGAGGAAATGCGCTCCGATTCCGTTGCGGGTGCCGAGAGCGCCGACTATGTGGAGGACAGCTTCGACTACCGCACCGGTGGTGTCTACCTGCAGGATACCTGGCAGGTGTCGCCGCAACTGGAAGTCGCCGCCGCGGTGCGCCTCGACAGGGTACGCGCCGACTTTGTGGCGGAGGAAAAACCCGGCACCGAGATTGAGGAGACCCTGCTGGTTCCACGGATCGATATGCGCTACCTGCACAACGACCAATGGACATCGCGCCTGGCCTTTGGTCGCGGCTACCGCGCTCCGCTGTCTTTCTTCGAGACCGACCACGGTATTCTGGATGCCGGCGATGGCTTTGCCATCGAGATCGACAAACTGGAAAAGTCCCTCTCCGCAACCTACGCACTGAGCTACGAGGGTGAGCGCCTGAGTGGCACCCTGTCACTGGCACACACAACCGTGGAGCATTTGGCCGCACTGGGAGAAACGGAAAACGGTGTGCCACTGCTGACACAGATGCGCGAAAGCGCGGTTGTCAGCGCTGGGGATATCAGTCTCGGTTATACCCTGAACGAGGCACTGAAACTCGCCGTTACCCTGGAAGGGTATGACTATGACCGCATTTTCAAGGAATCCTACGCCATAACGCCCATCGAACAACGGGCGCTGTTCAGTCTGGACTATGGCAGCGGCCCCTGGATGCTATACGCCGGCGCCAGTTGGGTGGGCCAGCGGGACTTGGGGGATTATGGTTATGAGGGCTACAACCAGCCTGGCAGAGAGCGCAAGAGCAACAGCGCGGAAAGCTACTGGACCCTGGATATGAAGGTGGCCTTCGACGTGAGTGAAAACCTGAATGTGTATGTCGGCGGCAATAACATCACCGACTACACCCAGGTCAACGATGCGGAAACCCCGCTGTTCTGGGATGCCGGGGGCGCTTACGATGTGGCCTATATCTACGGCCCGCTGCGCGGCCGGGAATTCTATCTGGGCTTTGACTGGAACTGGTAGTGGTGCGCCGTTTTTTGTTCCTGTTCCTGCTGTTTACCCTGTGCATACCGGCCTTTCCCGCTGCTGCGCAGGGCGCTTCGCTTTTGGATCTGACACTGAGAGACCTGGCCAGCCCCGGGCGTATCAGCCTTGCGCAGTACCAGGGGCAACCAGCGTTGATGGTGTTTTTTGAACCCGAGTGCCCCTGGTGCTTTCGCCAGGTGCGGGTGCTCAATCGGCTGTTGGCCCAATGCCCCGGTCAGTTTCAGCCCCTGGCAGTGGGCACCAACGGCTCCCGCCGGGCACTGAAAGCAGAATACCGCAGGCTGCGCCCGGATTTCCCCGCCTTCCAGATCAGCAGTGCGCTGCTCGATACAGTAGGTACCATTCCCGCCACGCCTTTCACCCTGCTGATCGACCGCCACGGCGCGCCCGCGGGCTGGCTGAGGGGGTTTATGCCCGAGGAGAAATTGACACCGGTTTTGGCGGCGTACCTGGGGGTCACTTGCGGCAGCTAAACGGGGTGCAGGCCGCCGTGCCCGCGGCTCGCACGAAACTTCTCCCGGTATGAACCCTTAGCGGGGTTATTTTACGGTTTTGCCCACTCCCGCCTTCTCCTGCCGATGGGGCCTTTGCGGTCGGTAGACACCCACATTGCGGTAGCCCTCGTCGAGCAGATGGGAGGCGTGCAGGCGGCTCATCACACCGCGGGCGCAATACAGCAGGTATTCCTGCGCCTGGTCCAGTTGGGCAAAGCGGTTGTTGAGTTGGTAGAAGGGAATGGTTTGTACTGCACCGTTTTCCAGTTCCAGCGGGTCCAGTTCCTCTTCGTCCGGGTGGCGGATATCGATCACTACCGCACTGCCGGGTTCCTCGCGGATATCCACCTCCGGCGCCTGTCCGCCTACTTCTTCGATCACCTCGTCGATGTTCTGGACCACGCGGTTGCCGATGGCGCGATCGAGGACAGTGAAGTCGAAGCGGTTCTCCTCGCTTTCCACTTTCTCGATTTTGGCGCGGGTGGTGGGTTTTACCGAAATCACGCCGCAGTATTCCGGCATATTGGCGGCAAACTCTTCTGTGCCGATTGCCCGCGCAGTCCTGATAATGTCGGTCTTGTCGCTGGCAATCAGTGGGCGCAGGACCAGGGTATCGGTGACGCTGTCGATGACTGCGAGATTCTTCAGGGTCTGGCTGGAGACCTGCGCAATGGCTTCGCCGGTCACAAGTGCATCCACTTCCAGCTCTTTTGCCATCACACCGGCAGCGCGCAACATCATGCGCTTTAGGATCACGCCCATATAGGAGTCGTCGACCCGCTCGAGAATTTCTGCCACCACCTCGTCGAAGGGCACAGTGACAAAGCGCACCCGGTGAGAGGCGCCGAACTTGTTCCACAGGTAATAGGCCACCTCCTTAACACCCAATTCGTGCTGGCGCCCCCCCAGATTAAAAAACAGGAAATGGGTGCGGATGCCGCGTTTGATGGTCAGGTAGCTGGCCACGGTGGAGTCGAAGCCGCCGGATACCAGCGACAGCACCGGGTCCTGGGTACCCAGGGGAAAGCCACCGAGACCGGGGTGCTGCTTCTCAATGACATTGAGTTTGTCGTGGCGGATCTCCAGTTTTACCGTGATATCCGGATTTTTCAGTTTTACCCCGGCCGCTTCGGTGTTCCTGTTGAGGCCGCCGCCCACATACTGCTCTACATCCAGGGATTGAAACTCGTGTTTGCCGGTGCGCTTTACGCGCACGCAGAACGTCTTATCCTTCAGTGCCGGGCCCCACACCGGCAGGGTTTTCTCGTAGATATCGTGCAGGTCGCCCAGGGGGAACTGGCGCACACGGGAGAAGTTGGCGATGCCGGGCGTGTTGGAGAGTACCTCCTCGATGCGATCACCCAGGTGGGCCACGGCGTCCGGGGCAACCACGTCGATCTTTTCCCAGTCCTTGCGCACCTGGATACGGTCGTCCAGCTGTCGCAGCAGGCGCTGCAGGTTGTCCTTCAGCTGGCGCGACATACGTTTGCGCACGGGATTGCTCTTGATGGTGATCTCGGGGAAAAACTTGACGACAAAGTGCATGGGGTTTCGCCGGGTACTGCTGTTGATAGAAGATGCGACAGTATAAACCAGGCAGGGGGGACCTGGAGATGCACCCAAGTGGTGCGCCTGTTGGCTCGGGATGTGCCATACTGGTGCACTTCCCGGTAGCTGCCCGGCCATAAGGCATCTATCCTGCCTCAGCCGGCCCGGCGACCGGGCCCGTCGCCACCAGGGCGTGGATGCCCTGATTTGGCACACTCCTTGCTTTATTTCACGCCAGGTACAGCGTGAATGCCGGCAGCAAAAGGCATAGCGACCAATTTTTTTCAAGACCTGGAGGGCTGCAATGTCAGTGAAAACGCTTGATTTGATCAATGAAAGTGAAGCCAAGTGGGTAGACCTGCGCTTCACCGATACAAAGGGAAAAGAACAGCATGTCTCCATCCCCGCGTCGGAAGTGGATGGTGAGTTCTTTGAAGAGGGCAAGATGTTCGATGGCTCCTCCATTGCTGGCTGGAAGGGGATCAACGAATCCGACATGATTCTGATGCCGGACGACGAAACCGCTTTCCTCGACCCCTTTACCGACGAGAGCACAGTCATTGTGCGCTGCAATATCGTTGATCCCGTCACCGGCCAGGGCTATGAGCGCGATCCACGTTCCATTGCCCTGCGCGCCGAGGAGTACCTGAAGTCCACCGGTCTGGGGGACACAGCGATGTTCGGGCCGGAGCCCGAATTCTTCGTATTCGACGACATCACCTGGGGCGCGGAAATGGGTGGGGCTTTCTACAAGATCAATTCTGAAGAGGCGGCCTGGTCTTCCGGACACAGTTTTGCGGAGGGCAATATCGGCCATCGCCCGGGTATCAAGGGGGGCTATTTCCCGGTGCCGCCGGTGGATTCCCTGCACGATGTCCGTGCCGCCATGTGTTCCGCCATGGAGCAGATGGGTCTGCACGTTGAAGTACACCACCACGAGGTGGGTACCGCCGGCCAGTGTGAGATCGGGGTTGCCGCCAATACCCTGACGAAAAAAGCGGATGAGGTTCAGATTCTCAAGTACGCCGTGCACAATGTTGCCCATGCCTACGGCAAAACCGCTACCTTTATGCCCAAGCCACTGGTTGGTGACAACGGTTCGGGCATGCATGTACACCAATCCTTCTCGAAAGGTGGGGTCAACCAGTTTGCCGGCGACACCTACGCCGGCCTGTCGGAAACCGCTCTGTACTACATCGGCGGTATTGTGAAGCACGCCCGCGCCCTGAACGCGCTGTGCAACGCCTCCACCAACTCCTACAAACGCTTGGTGCCCGGTTTCGAGGCGCCGGTGATCCTGGCTTACTCCGCGCGCAACCGCTCGGCGTCCATCCGCATTCCCTACGTGACCTCGCCCAAGGGCAAGCGCATTGAGACCCGCTTTCCGGACCCGACCGCCAATCCCTACCTGGCCTTTGCGGCACTGCTGATGGCGGGCCTGGACGGGATCAAAAACAAGATCCACCCCGGTGATGCCGCAGACAAGGACCTGTACGACCTGCCGCCGGAAGAGCTGGCCGAGTACCCCACAGTGGCCGACAGCCTGGAGGGGGCCCTGGACGCTTTGGACAGGGACCGCGCTTTTCTGATTGAGGGGGGGGTATTCACCGATGACGCGATTGATGCCTACATCGAGCTGAAACGCGAAGAGGTTGAGCGCCTGAACATGACCACCCACCCGGTGGAGTTTGATATGTACTACTCCGTGTAACGGCGACTGCGCACCGAGAGACTGTCGACCGCTTGGCGAAAAGCCCGCACTGCCCTGGCGCGGGCTTTTTTAATGGGGGTACACTGTGAATAGGGCAGCTTTCGCGCTGTCGTTTTAATCACGGTGTTGGGTTCTTGGCGGTGGCCGATTGTCCCGACTGCTTGCGCTCCGTCACGGGGCCTGTAAAGGGAGCATCCGCAGGTTGCGGTTGATCATCGCTATGGGAATTCCAAGACTGCTGCAGATACTGTTGCTCGCTGTGCCTCTGATGGTGTCTGCCGGTCCCGATGGCAGTAAAGAATCCGGTGCCATTTACAAGATCGTCGGCCCGGACGGCCAGGTGACTTTCAGTGATACCCCCCCGGTAGACAGGCAGGCAGAGAAGGTGGAGCTGGCGCCTATCAATATCCAGCCCATCACCCTGCCGCGTCCGTTGCCGATGCGCAAATTGTCCCCAAAGGCAGACAGCGGTGCGGGAGCGGGCCTGGGCCCGGTCTCTATCCGCATAGTCAGCCCCCAAGATGGCGCCACTATACCGCCGGGACAGCGCCTGGTTGCCCTGCAGGTGGACGTGCAGCCAGTCTATCCAGAAGGCGCCCGCTTCTTTGCAGTGATCGACGGCCAGCCCTGGCGCGGCAGCTCCAACGGTTCCGCCCTGGATCTCTCAATGCTGGAGCGCGGCAGCCACAGTGTGCAGGTGGTACTCACCGATGCCAATGGCCGGGTACTGGCCCAGTCCCCGGCGATCACCCTGTATGTGCAGCGCCCCAGTGTCAACCTGCCCGCCAGGTAGGGGTGTACCGGCACTTGCAAAGCAGGCCGAAGGCATTCCCAACCCACACCGCCGCTAGCGCTGGCAGCGGAGTCTCCGGCATCCGGGGCTGTCCCAATCATTTCCTTTTGGTTGAATTTTGAACTTTGCACCGATATGGTGCATTCTCGCATTCGGGCGTTGCGTCGGGCTTCTTCGGAATGGGCATCGTGGCGGGCTTAAAAAACGACACTGGCTGTAGATACCCCCCGGCAGGGATGACTTTAGGGCTATCCCTGTCCCCGTGCGCCATTTTGGTTTGCTTTTTGCACTGACCAAACTCAAGAGCTTGTGGCACCGCGCGTAGAACACGGCGCCGGCTTGTGAATTGAACCGGAAACGACTGAATGCTGAATGACCGCCAGCTGCTGGACAACCTGACTTCCGCTGTGCTGATGTTGGATAGCGAATTGTCGCTGCGCTATCTGAACAATGCCGCCGAGGACCTGCTCAGTGCCTCCAGCGCCAGGGTCATCGGGTTGTCGCTGGATGAGGTGGTGCGCGAAACCGGCTCCTGGCAGGCTTTGCGGGAGGTGTTAGTAAAGGGGGAGAGGTATACGGTGCGCCGCGCCCATTGGCACCTGCACAACCGGGAAATGCGCATCGTGGACTACTCGGTAGGCCCGCTGTCGGAGCTGGGAATGCTCTTGGTTGAGGTGCAACCGGTGGAACGGCTGTTGCGCATCGCGCGTGAGGATACGCTGTACAACACTCGTGAGACCACGCGCAACCTGGTGCGCGGCATGGCCCACGAAGTCAAAAACCCCTTGGGTGGTATTCGCGGTGCCGCCCAGCTGTTGCAGCGGGAGCTGCCGGACCCTGCCCTAGAGGAATATACCCAGGTCATCATTGAGGAGGTGGATCGCCTGCGCCAGTTGGTGGATCACCTGTTGGGTTCGCGCCAGCGCCTGAAGCTGATGGCCACCAATGTGCACGAGGTGCTCGAACGGGTGGCGCAACTGGTGGATGCGGAATGTGAGGGCAGGCTGCACATTCGCCGCGACTACGATCCCTCCATACCGGAAGTGCCGGCGGATCGCGAGCAATTGCTACAGGCTCTGCTGAATATTGTCCGCAATGCCATGCAGGCTGTTGGCGAGTACTCCGGCCTCACCAGCGGTGAGATTGTTTTACGCACCCGCATACAGCGGCGTTTTACCATCGGTCGGCGTCTCTGCCCACTGGTCTGCTGCATTGAGGTTGAGGACAATGGCCCTGGCATTGACGAGGCACTCAGGGAGCAGATTTTCTTTCCCATGGTTTCCGGGCGCGCCGAGGGCACGGGGCTGGGGCTCTCCATCTCCCAGAACATCATCAACCAGCACGGTGGCCTGATCCAGTATGACAGCCGCTCCGGAGGCAGTGTGTTCCAAATCTACCTGCCACTTTCATCCAAATCCGCCAATACAGGGTGCTAGAGCATGAGTCATCGCGTTTGGATCATTGACGACGATAAATCGATCCGCTGGGTACTTGAGCGGGCGCTCTCACGGGCGGGGATCGAAGCCCGGTGTTACGAGAATGGCAACCGCGCTTTGGAGGATTTTTACAACACACCACCGGATGTGGTGATCAGTGATATCCGCATGCCAGGTGCCGACGGGTTCAAATTACTGCAGCGCTTTCAGGAAGAGTACCCGTCGCTGCCCATTATTATCATGACAGCCCATTCGGATCTCGATAGCGCGGTGGCCGCTTACCAGGGTGGGGCATTTGAATACCTGCCCAAACCTTTCGATATCGACGAAGCTGTGGCGGTCACCCGACGCGCGCTGCTTCACACCAGCAGCCAAGGCCGTGGAGAACCTGTGGAGTTGGAGAAGGGCACTGGTGGTGGGGAAATGATCGGCGAAGCACCGGCCATGCAGGAGGTGTTTCGCGTTATCGGGCGCTTGTCCCATTCAAATATTACCGTGTTGATCAATGGTGAATCCGGCACCGGCAAAGAGCTGGTGGCGCAGGCTTTGCACAATCACAGTCCGCGCAGGGATAAACCGTTTATCGCGCTCAACATGGCGGCGATTCCCAGGGATCTGATGGAGTCAGAACTGTTTGGCCATGAGAAGGGGGCTTTTACCGGTGCGGCTTCCCTGCGTTCCGGGCGCTTTGAACAGGCCAATGGCGGCACGCTATTTTTGGATGAGATCGGCGATATGCCGGCAGAGACCCAGACGCGCTTGCTGCGCGTGCTGTCGGACGGGGAATTTTACCGTGTAGGTGGCCATACGCCGGTAAAAGTGGATGTGCGCATCATTGCCGCCACACACCAAAACCTGGAAGCATTGGCACTGCAGCACAGATTCCGCGAAGATCTCTTCCACCGCCTGAATGTTATTCGCATCCATATTCCCAGGCTTGCCGATCGCCGCGAGGATATTCCCAGGCTGGTGCGCCATTTCTTTGATGCCGCCGCCAGGGACCTGGGGGTACAGCCCAAGATCCTGACGCGGGAGGCCGAGGATTGTCTCTCCGCTTACGACTGGCCCGGCAATGTGCGCCAGTTGGAAAATACCTGTCGCTGGGTCACCGTGATGGCCTCCGGCCGCGAGGTGCACAGGGAAGATCTCCCCCAAGAGTTGTTGTGCCACCAGGGTACAGATGCAGAATCGTCGCTCGACTGGGAAAAAACCCTGCGGGTTTGGGCGGACCGGGCTCTTGCTGCCGGGCGGCGGGATATCCTCAGCGAAGCGGTTCCCGCCTTTGAGCGGGCACTGATTGAAATTGCACTAAAGCACACCGCCGGGCGCAAACGGGATGCCGCAGCGCTGCTGGGTTGGGGCCGCAATACCCTGACGCGAAAGCTCAAAGAGTTGGAGATTGGCGCTGTGGAAGCAGGTCCGCAATAACCATCCGCTGTGCCGGCTTGGTTGTTGCCGTTTTAAAAAACGTATCCCGGGCTGCCCTCGCTATGCCCTGTATGCACTTCTGTGAGCCGATCACGCACGACAGTCCGTAAAAAAAAACTGTTCGTCACCGAGTCGCATGGCGGTCAGGCAGCCACCCCAAACACAGCCGGTATCCAGGGCATATATATTTTTGGTATTTGCGCGCCCTTCCAGGGCGGCCCAGTGGCCAAAAAGGATTTTGTCATCCCGGGTTTTTCTATTGGCAAAACTGAACCAGGGTTTGTATTCCCCATGGGCAGCCAGTGGACCGCGCTTGGTGACAAGATCCAGGGTGCCATCCGCTTTACAAAAGCGCATGCGGGTAAGGTAATTGGTGATGGAGCGCAGCCGCTCGATACCGAAGAGATGATCATTCCAGCAGTGCGGCTCATTGCCGTACATACCGTAGAAATAAGCCTTGGCCATAGATGCATCGGCAAGGGCCCGGTGCACTTCACGGGCCAGTTCCCCGGCTTTTGTAATACCCCAAATCGGTGGAATACCCGCATGTACCATGGTGTAACCCTTCCTGTGTACAAGCAGGGGCAGGCTTTGCAACCAGTTTAGTAATTTGTCCGCATCCTTGGCCTGTAGCACCCGGGTTAAATCCTGTTCCTTTTTTGAAAGCCGTTTGGCACCGTGGGCCAGTGCCAGCAGGTGCAGGTCGTGGTTGCCGAGCACTGCGGTGACCTGGTGCCGGTGATCGTACAGGAAGCGCAGGGTACCGAGGCTGTCATCCCCGCGGTGCACCATATCCCCGGCGATCCATAGTTTGTCGCAGTCAAAGCGGAATGGAATGTTTTTTAACAGGCGCTGCAGCGGTTTGTAGCAGCCCTGAATATCACCAACGGCGTAAGTGGCCAATGTATCTTCCCATCATGTCCTATTTGACGCTTATTCCGAGTTGCGTTCAAAACAGGTGTTTGCCAATTGTACAAAATCCCCCACGCTGAGTGTCTCCGGTCGGCGACTCATATCCAGTGGCACTGATTCTGGCTCAAGTTCCGGAAACAGGGGTTTCAGGGCATTGCGCAGCGTTTTGCGGCGCTGCTGGAAAGCGGTATTGACGATTTGTCCCAACAATCTTTCGTCCTTGGCGGAACAGGATGGGGGACTGTGGGGGGTGAGGCGTACAATGGCGGATTCCACTTTGGGTGCTGGCCGGAATGATCGCGCGGGTACGGGGAAAAGCCCCTGCACACGACAGTGATATTGCGCCATGACACTCAGGCGGCCGTAGGATTTGGTGCCCGGTGTGGCGCTCAGGCGGTCCACGACTTCCTTTTGCAGCATAAAGTGCATGTCCTGCACCTTGCCTTTGAAACTGAGCAAGTGAAACAGCAGTGGCGTGGAAATATTGTAGGGCAGGTTGCCGACTATACGCAGAGCACTCTGTGCCGCAATGCTGCCAAAGTCGAACTTCAGGGCATCCTGCTCGATAACCTGAAATTGCGGATATTCCCTGAACTTGAATTGCAAGAGAGGAACTAGGTCCCGATCCAATTCCACAGCGGTCAGGCTGGGGCAGTGCTGCAGGAGCAGTTCGGTGATGGCGCCCTGGCCGGGACCGATCTCGACAAGCCTGTCTGACGCCCTGGGTGCAATGGCGCGCACTATGCGCTCGATAATTGTTTCGTCAATCAAAAAGTTTTGCCCGAAGCGCTTGCGGGCCTTGTGCTGGAAAAAGTTGTCCATCAAATAATCAGTCGTTCAAGGTGTCATTAAGGGCGGTGAGTTATTGGGGATGCCATGTGGGCTGTCAGGGTTTCTGGAGTTTTGCCAACTGAACCGCCTCGGACAGGGCCGCCATCAGGCTGCCATCACTGGCGCGGCCTTTACCGGCAATATCCAGCGCTGTACCGTGATCGACGGAGGTGCGGATAAAGGGCAGGCCCAGTGTGATATTGACGGCGCTGCCGAAACCTTTGAATTTTAACACCGGCAGTCCCTGATCGTGGTACATGGCCAATACGGCGTCGCAGCGGGCCAGTTGGGGTGGTGTAAACAGGGTATCGGCGGGTAGGGGACCGATCAGGTGCAAACCCTGTGCGCGCAGTCTGGTCAGTGCGGGTTCGATAATCTCCAGTTCCTCCCGTCCCAGGTGGCCGCCCTCCCCGGCGTGGGGATTCAGCCCGCATACCCCGATACAAGGTGAGTCTATACAGAACTGGGTGCGCAGGCTTTGGTACAAAATCCCGATAACCTGCTCCAGGTGCGAGCCGGTAATGGCAGTACTGACATCTTTCAGAGGGAGGTGCGTGGTGGCCAGGGCGACGCGCAGCCCTTTGGCGGAAAGCATCATAACCACCTGCCCGACACCGGCCAGACCGGCAAGGAATTCGGTATGCCCGCTAAAGGGGATGCCGGCGTCATTGATGATCCCCTTGTGCACAGGACCGGTGACCAGGGCATCAAAGTGCCGCCCGAGGCAACCCCGCGTGGCTGCTCTCAGGGTTTCCAGGACATACGGTGCATTGGCGATATTCAGAACACCGGGCAGTCCCGGCTCCGCCATGGGTACCGCCTGAACATAGAGATTGCCGGGCGGTGTCTCAAGGGCAGGGGATTGCGGGGTAAAGGGCAACAGTTGCAGGGGAAGATTTGCGTTTATCGCCTCCTGGCGCAGCAGCGCTGGATCGGCGACGGCAACCAGCTGCGCTGCGCTGCCCCGTTGCGCCAGTTTAACTACCAGCTCCGGGCCGATGCCGGCCGGTTCGCCGGGCGTGAGGGCAATTCTGGGTATCATCGAGCTGGCGGTTTCCTAAGCGCATCAACAAACCCGTTCAAGGGGCTGGCTTTGCCGCAATACCGGGCCTTTACCGTTGTTCACTGTCAGAACTGGCTTCTTTTTCCTCAGACAGTTTGATTTCCACATAGGCCTGGTCACGAATTTCACGACGCCAATTCTGCAGTTCCTCTTCGTAGCGACGATTGCGCAACAAATTGGCGGCCTGATTGCGGATATATTGGTCCGTCATATCCTGCTTGCGGCGGCCCTCCACCATCAGGATGTGCCAGCCAAACTGGCTGCGGAAGGGCAGGCTGATTTCACCGATACTGGTTGTGTTCATGGCCTGGGTAAACTCGGGGACGAATTGCCCGGGCATGGACCAGCCGAGATCGCCACCGGAAAGCATGGAGCCAATATCTTCTGAGTTTTCGCGCGCCAATTCGGCAAAGTTCTCACTGGCCATGGCTTCTTTACGCAGCCTGATCAATTTGTTGTAGGCTTCGTCGTCAGTGAGAATGGCGGAGGGCTTGAGCAGTATATGGCGCACCTTGGTCTGCTCAACCAACTGCTCACCGGCGCCTTTCTGGGCGTGGATCTTGAGTATGTGAAAACCGGCATCACTGCGGAAGGGGTCAGTGACCTCTCCCACCTTGAGGCCATTGAGCGCATCGGCAAACAGGGTGGGCAACTCTACGGTTTTGCGCCAGCCCAGATCGCCACCGGCAAGGGCGTTTTGCCCGGCGGAGTTGGCGATGGCGAGCTGGCGGAAGTCGGTGCCTTCGCGGGCCCGTTGTACCAGTTCTTCCGCCTTCTCACGGGCCTGTGTGACCTCACTGGCGGGGGCACTGGAGCTGATGGGTATCAGGATATGGCCGAGTTCATACTGGGGGGAGCGCCAGAAGGCCCCTTCCTTGGAGCGGAGAAAGTTGTCGATATCCTGTTCGGTGATCTGAATGCGCCGGTTGACACTGCCCTGCTCCACGCGGCGAATCATGAGTTCCTGGCGGATTTGCTGGCGAAAGTTTTTCATGCTCATGCCATCTGCGCGCAGGCGCTGGCGAAATGCTTCCGGACTGACCCCGGCATTCTGCTGTACCCGGGCGATCGCCTGATCGAGTTCCGCCTCGGAAATGGTGACGCCGGCCCGGGAAGCCATTTGCAATTGCAGCCGCTCTATAATCAGCTGCTCCAGTACCTGCCGGCGCAGAATATCCACCGGAGGCGCCTGCATCTGTTGGGCCTGAATCTGGGCTGCAATCGTATTCATGCGTTGCACCAGCTCGCTGGCCATTACGACATCGTCGTCGACAACTGCGACCACCTGGTCAAGTGTTTGTACCTGCGCTGTGACAGGGCCCCCGACCAGGACGCAGGCAGCGAGCATGGAGGACAGGATGAATGTCGAGGTGACTTTCTGCATTATTCTCTTCACGGTTTCAGCTCTTCTCTCTGGTCAAAGTTGGCGATCCCCTGGGTCAGTATTTGGGTAACGGTTGCGCCGAAGCCGGCCAGACCTTTCAGTTGTATCTCGAGAAAGACACCCTCGTCGTACTCCAGATCCTCTGCCGCCACTATCCCTGCCAGATTATTGTCCAGGGTGCGACGCCACACCAGCCGCGCACGATAGCAACAGTCGTCATATTCGATACCCGCCAGGTATTCCAGTTCCCGATCCAAAGTCAGATCATAGGCCGCGCCAGCCAGTATAGCGGTGTGGGCGCTGATGGGCAGGACGGCGGAGCTGTTCAGCTGCCGGGTGGAGGAGTCCACCTCGTTACCGTCCTCGATTACCCTGATTGCGTCATTTCGAACGTAGTTGTACCCGAGGTTAAAAATCCTGGCATCATTGTCAAAGTAGCGCAGGTTGAAGTTGCCGCGGTTGATGTTGTGCTCGGTGTCATCGTAGACAAGTTCGCTGTCAATACGCAGGGATTGCAGGGGCCGACTCTGCAGTTGTGCGGCCAGCTCGGAGCGGGGTGTATTCTCAATGAGTTCCCTCAAGCCGATTTGTGAGTCGCTCGAATAGAAGGCCTGGCCGACGCTGGCGGAGAATAATTCACGCCCACTGACGGGGTCGATAAAGCGTGTGGTCAGGCCCAGGGCAATTCGGTCGGCATCGTCTATACGGTCATTTCCGGTAAAACGGCTGTCCCGGAACAGTTGGTCATAACTGGAGGTGAACAGCGAGGTATCGTAAAGCAGGTTATTACTCAAAGGGTCGATCGGGCCAATGTTGTTAATGTCATCTCCGCTGATATCGAAAAAGTCACTCTGGTTGGCACTGCTGCTGATCAGGGCGAATAAGCGGGGCTCAAGGGTCTGGATATAGTCGCGGTTGAAAAGATATCCATCCCGCTCAAAATAGAGGCCCGTATCCAGGGTAAACTGGCCGGCGGAGGCACTCGGGGTATTATTGGCATCCTCGGACAGGAACAGGTCGCTGACTCGGTACCCCAGGTAGCGTGCAGCGATGCCGGGCTTGAAATAGCCCCAGATCCACTCCTTGTCCCATTGGAGTTCGTAATCCAGGCGCAGCCGATCCGCGTTAATAAAATCTTGGGTTCGACTGGTTACACTGTCCGGGTCGTCTATATCCCGTATAAATGTGATTGTCTGGGTATCCTGATGGTCCCATATTGTGGCTTCGTTTTGCAGGGATAATTGCCAGTCGCCCCAGCGGTAATTGCCGTCCACATCCAGGCGCGGCAATTGGGCAAAAGCATCAAAGACGTCATTTTCCAGTACCTGGTAGTCCTGCGCCCGAAGTGCGACTCGCCAGTGCTCAAAGTTGAGGCTGCCCTGTACCGTCTGGTTGACCTTGGTTTCGGCACTGATTGCCAGGTTGGCGGGGCTTAGATCGCGGAAGTAATCGGGGTCACTGACCTTGGTATAATCGATATTGGTGCGCCAGACACTGCCGCTGTAGCCCCCTGCCTGTTCGAGGCTAAACAGCCAGCGATCCTCTCCCTTGTAGGGCAGTACCAGCGCTTGCGGAAAACCCCTGTCGATCAGTTCGCGGGAGAGGTCGTCGTTGCCCCCCTTGTCATTGGGCAAATCCGCTGCGCGCACAATGGTGTTGAACACGGGGCTCAGGTGGCGGAATTCGACTTCCAGGCCGGTTCCACGGTATTGGATATAGCGCGGCGTAATAGTCGCGTCCATCTGAGGGGCAATATTCCAATAGTAGGGGATGGCAGCGTCCCAGCCGTTTTCATCGCTGTTACTCACTGAGGGAAACAGAAACCCCGACATGCGGGTATCGTCTACCGGGAAGCGAAAATAGGGGAGGTAGAGAACCGGTACGCCCAGAATTTCCAAGCGTACATCCCGCGCTACCCCCTGGCTCTCGACTCTATCGATATTGATTTCACCGCCGCTCAGACGCCAGAACTCCCTGCCCGGTTCACAGCGGGTGTAGGTGCCGTCTGTCAGGCTCAGTTCGCCACTGGCCTGGCGGGCAGCGAAGGCGGCGGTGCCGTGAATAAACGCGTCGTGTACCACGTAGGTGGCGTCATCAATTGAAGCGGCGTTACTTTCTGTGTGCACTTCCGCCGTGGCGCCACGCACCAGTAGATCGGGCTCGCGCAGTTCGATAGCGCCGCTCAGGTAGGCGGTATTATTGGCGCGATTGATCTCCACCCGGTCCGCAAACAGCTGGCGGTATCCCTGGGTGATATGCACATTGCCGCTCAGTTCTGCACTGCCGTCTTCCAGCCACATGGACTGCACGGCAGTGGCGCGCAGCGGAGCCGTCTCTGGTGGTAGGTCCGCTCCCGGATAGCGCCTGGGAGGGGCGACAAAGGCGCCCGAGCAAATCGCCGGTAGTCTGGCTCGCATCTCTGGGGATAGTTCTGAACGGGGCAGCCAGTCCAGATACAGATAGGGGTTGTAGTCCGGATCTGCCGTGGGCGCCTGCTCAGCGTGGGCACACAGGGATTGCGCAGCGATCAGGCCGATGGTGAGGGTGCGGGCTTGCGAGTTTTTAGCGATCGCCAGCGCGAGGCGGTGCCACCGGGAGACTTCGAGCATCAAACGATATGTTCCGGCTATCTTGAGTGTGTCTTTTATTGGGATAAGCGTGCGACAGCTATCCAGCCGGGGCGCGCAACAACCTTCGCGTGATTCTACTTGAATGTAGAAGTGGTTGATAGCCACAGGGCGGGTACAGGGGAAGGGTGTATCGCCGCCGCTGGACGTGAATGGCTACAGGGTTACAATGCAGCCTGGGAAATGGGAAACTTCCGGGGTATGAACAAGCGGTTGGCCGGTGGGATGGAAGAGGGGTATGTTGTGCGTGATGACCTGCGGCGCGAGCAGTTGGCTCGCTGGGTGGGTCGAGCCCTGGAAATGGACAGGGCTGTTGCGCTCCTTGATCTCGCCGGAGATGCGGGCTTCCGGCGTTACTTCCGCACCGGTACTGAACCTCGCCTGGTGGCCGTCGACTCCCCACCTCAGCGCACGAACCCCGCCCGCTTTGTGGCTCTGGCGGATTACCTGCGGCGCAATGGCATCCATACCCCGATGGTGATTGCGGCGGATACCGCAAAGGGCTTTCTCCTGCTGGAAGATCTCGGGGATATCCAGTTATTCTGCGCGCTCAATAAAGACAGCGTTGAGGGCCTTTACGCAGAAGTTCTGAGCGAGCTGCTGTGTTTGCAGCAGATACCCCGCGAAGAAGCGCTGTTGCCAGCCTACAGCCGGGAACTGTTACTGGCGGAGATGCGTATTATGCCGGAATGGCTGGCGGGAAAAATGCTTGGCTATTCCCTCAGTGAACCGGAGGTACAGTTACTGGAGATGACCTTCCGGCTTTTATTGGAAAGTGCTGCCGAGCAGCCTCAGACCCTGGTGCACAGGGACTACCACAGTCGTAACCTGATGGTCCGAGGGGGGCAGCGCCCCGGTATTATGGATTTTCAGGATGCTGTCTGGGGACCGGTCACTTACGATCTTGCCTCCCTGTTGCGCGATTGTTATATACGCTGGCCGCGCGAACGGGTCGTGCGCTGGGCCCTGGCCTATGCCGCCACTGCCGAATCGGCGGGGATTTTGGAACCTGTGGCTCAGGAAAGGTTCATACGCTGGTTCGATTGGATGGGCCTGCAGCGCCATATTAAGGTACTCGGCCTGTTTCCGCGCCTGTTACTACGGGATGGGAAGCGGGGATATTTGCAGAATCTACCGCTGGTGATTCGCTATGTGTTGGAAATCTCCGAACGCTATCCTGAATTGAAACCCTTTGGCGAATGGTTTGGCAGTGAGCTGCTGCCACTGATCGAGCGACAACCCTGGTACAGCGATTACCGTATGGCCGGAAGCTAGCATAGGCAGGCTACAAAAAATACGTTGCAAGCACATTGTATAGATTAATGAGATGACCCAGCGCAGAGAGACTCCCCCGGCCATCGCCATGGTGCTGGCCGCAGGCTTCGGACGCCGCATGCGCCCGCTCACGGACCAAATACCAAAACCTCTGCTGTCTGTTGCCGGAAAGCCACTGATAGAACACGCGCTGGAGCGTCTGCGGGGTATCGGTGTCCGGCGTGTGGTGATCAACCTCGGCTATCTCGGGCAAAAAATCCGGGATTACCTGGGCGGAGGAGAGCGCTGGGGACTGGATATTTGCTATTCGGTGGAGCATGAAGAGCAACCTCTGGGGACCGCCGGCGGTATCCTCAAGGCCATGCCCCTTTTGGGGGATGCCCCCTTTCTGGTGGTCAATGGCGATGTCTGGTGTGACTTTGACCTGTCCCAGTGGGTGGCCCGACCGCTACCGAAACACTGTCCGGGACGGTTGCTGATGGTGCCAAACCCCCCGCACAATCCGGAGGGTGATTTCGGTATTGAGCGGGGGCTGTTGTCGGGTGGCTCCAGGCCCCGCTACACTTTTGCCGGCATCAGCTGGTTGCGACCGGAGATGCTCACCGGCTATGCGAAATTGCGAGATTGCTTTGGTCTGGGGGAGGTGTTTACCTTGAATGAAGACAGGTTGCAGGCAGAGTTGTACACAGGGGATTGGTGTGATGTGGGTACCCCGGAGCGCCTGGAGCAACTGCACCGCCGGTTGGCCGCGGAATACTGAGTGACTAAGGGTATGGAAATGCCAGAATACAAGATTGCCCCATCCATCCTCTCCGCCGACTTCGCGCGGCTGGGGGAAGAGGTGGAAACGGTGTTGTCAGCCGGAGCTGATTGGGTGCACTTCGACGTTATGGATAATCGCTATGTGCCGAATCTCACGATTGGTCCCATGGTGTGCCAGGCTCTGCGTGAACACGGCATCGAAGCTCCGATTGATGTGCACCTGATGGTGGAGCCGGTCGATGACATGATTCGTATGTTTGCCGATGCCGGCGCCAACTATATCACCTTCCATCCGGAGGCCTCCCGTCACCCGGACCGCTCCCTGCAGTTGATCCGCAGCCTCGGCTGCAAAGCTGGCCTGGCACTCAATCCGGCCAGCAGCCTGGATGCGGCCAAATATGTCATGGACAAGCTGGATATGATCCTGCTTATGTCAGTCAATCCGGGCTTTGGGGGCCAGAAGTTTATACCGTCAACGCTGGCCAAACTCCGTGAGGCACGCAGGATGATCGATGCCTCCGGCTTTGATATTCGACTGGAAATTGACGGGGGCGTCAATCGGGACAACATTGCGGACATCGCCGCCGCTGGCGCCGACACCTTTGTGGCGGGGTCCGCCATCTTTGGCACAGCGGACTACGCTGAGGCCATTGGCGCTCTGCGCAGTAGCCTGGGCTGATCAATGCCCCGCGAGCGGGTTCTTGCCCACCGCTCGGGGGCTTTGTAAACTGGTGTACCTTGTAAAGAGGGAATCTCCGTGAATCGTGTTGCCCCCCTGACTATCCACTGGCGATGGCGCCACTGACCCATTGAGGCTCAATCGGTAGTCACTGCCAATTCGGCCGCCCTCCCCTTAAGCGCTGCCATTAATCGGGCGCGCCTAGCCAAGCAATACAAAGACAGTCTGGAGTCTCTATGACCCCAAGTGAATATGCCCGGCTCGTGTCTGCGGGCTATAACCGGATACCGCTGGTGCGCCGTGTACTGGCGGATATCGAAACGCCGTTATCCACGTACCTGAAGCTCGCGGTGGGGCGCTACAGTTACCTGTTCGAATCTGTGCAGGGGGGCGAAAAATGGGGCCGCTATTCCATTATCGGGTTGCCGGCGCGGACCCTGTTGCGGGTAAGCGGCAATATGGTGGTCGTGGAACGGGATGGGGAAGTGGTGGAGAGTGAAACCTCGGCGGATCCGCTGACGTTTGTGGAGCGTTTTCAGAAACGTTACCGGGTGCCGGAATTGCCCAACCTGCCGCGCTTCCACGGTGGGCTGGTAGGCTATTTCGGCTACGATTGCGTGCGCTTTATTGAACCGCGCCTGGCCCTCAGCACGCCACCGGATACTCTGGACAATCCCGATATTTTGCTGATGGTCAGTGATGAGCTGGTGGTGTTCGACAACCTGGCCGGTGCGGTGATCTTTATCGTCCATGCCGATCCGGAGCAGTCGGCTGCTTTCGAGCGGGCGCAACAGCGTCTGGATCAGCTGGTCAGCAGGCTTGCACAGCCGCTGCCGAATCTGGTGTCTATGGACCTCGACGGCATGGGGATCGACGAGGGCGCCTTCCACTCCCACTTTGGTGAAGGGAATTTCAAGAACGCGGTGGCGCGGGTTAAGGAATATGTCCTGGCCGGTGATGTCATGCAGGTGGTGCCGTCGCAACGGCTGTCCGTACCTTTCGATGCGCCGCCATTGAATCTCTACCGCGCCCTGCGCAGTCTCAATCCTTCCCCCTATATGTATTTTCTCGATCTGGGGGACCACCAGGTGGTGGGGTCCAGTCCCGAAATCCTGGTACGTCTGGAGGAGGGGGAAATAACGGTGCGCCCCCTGGCGGGCACCCGCCGTCGCGGTGATTCGGAGTCAGAGGATCAGGCTCTGGAAAAGGAGTTGCTGGCCGACCCCAAGGAGCGGGCTGAACACCTGATGCTGATCGATCTGGGGCGCAACGACGTAGGGCGTGTGGCGGAAACCGGCAGTGTGCGGGTGACTGAGCAGATGGTGGTGGAACGCTATTCCCATGTCATGCATATCACCTCTAATGTGACCGGCCATCTCAGAGCTGGCCTGAGCGGTATGGATGCCTTGCGTGCTGCCCTGCCTGCTGGCACCCTGTCTGGGGCGCCAAAAATCCGCGCGATGGAAATCATTGATGAATTGGAGCCGGAAAAACGCGGCATCTATGGTGGCGCCGTGGGTTATGTGGCCTGGAATGGCAATATGGACACCGCCATTGCGATCCGCACTGCCGTGATCAAAAATGGCCGGCTGTTTATCCAGGCCGGCGCCGGTCTGGTGGCGGACTCCGACCCCCAATCTGAATGGGATGAAACCATGAATAAGGCCCGTGCGCTGTTCCGCGCTGCAGGTATGGCCCTGGCCAGTCGTTGTGATGCAGTAAAGACCGAGCAAGATGAGCGAAGTTAGTATTCCCCAAAAGTTCTCCTTTGCCGCACGCTGCCAGCGTATTGTTGCAGCACCGCTGTTTAATCAGATGATTATTGGCGTAATTTTACTCAATGGGATTGCGGTTGGGCTGGAGACTTCCAGTTGGATGGTGGAGCGTTTTGGCCTGTTGCTCGGTGGCATCAACCAGCTGGTGCTGGGGGTGTTTATTCTGGAGGCGGCGGTCAAGATCGCCGCTTATGGATCGCGCCCGTGGCGCTATTTTACCAGCGGCTGGAATTGTTTTGATTTCACCATTATCGTCTTGAGCCTGATTCCCGCGGCGGGGCCACTGGCAACCCTGGCACGACTGGTGCGCGTTCTGCGGGTTTTGCGCCTGGTTTCCGCTTTTCCGGAATTGCGCGTTCTCGTGGATACCCTGCTGCGCAGCCTGCCGAGCATGCTGCATATTGCGCTATTGATGGGGATTATTTTTTATATCTACGGCGTGGCCGGTTATTTTCTCTTCCATGAAATTGATCCCGTACACTGGCGCAGTCTGCCAATTGCCCTGCTGAGCCTGTTTCGCATTGTTACCTTCGAGGACTGGACCGACATTATGTATATCGCTATGGAGGCGATGCCCTGGGCCTGGGTCTATTTTGTCAGCTTCGTAGTGATGGGCGCCTTTGTAATGATTAATCTGTTTATTGGGGTTGTGCTCAATAATCTGGAGGAGGCCAAGCTGCGCCGCATGGACGAGTTGCGCCTGCCGCCGAGCCAGGCAGAGATACTGCGGGAGCTGCGCGCAACCCAGATGTCCCTGGTGCGCCTGCAAAAGCGCATGGAGGCAAGTGATTATTCAGCAAAGGTAATGGGGGCCGAGTAATGATTCTGATGATAGACAACTACGATTCCTTTACTTGGAATGTGGTGCAGTATCTGCAGGAACTGGGCGCGCAGGTTGAGGTCAAGCGCAATGACGAGTTTGCCCTTGAGGAGATTGAAGCAATGTCCCCGGAGAAAATTGTGATCTCCCCGGGGCCCTGCACGCCCAATGAGGCGGGTATTTCCCTTGATGTGATTCGCCGCTTTTCCGGCAGGATTCCGATACTGGGGATTTGCCTCGGCCACCAGAGTATCGGTCAGATCTTTGGCGGCAGGGTGGTGCGTGCGCGCCGGGTAATGCATGGTAAAACCTCCCCTATCGTGCACAATAACTTGGGGGTATTTCACGGTCTGTCCAATCCTTTCGAGGCGACCCGCTACCATTCCCTGGTGGTGGAGAAGCAGAGTCTGCCGGAATGCCTGGAGATTACCGCCTGGACTGAAACCGAAGACGGTGAGATCGATGAAATCATGGGGTTGCGCCACCGTGAACTGGCGGTTGAGGGGGTGCAGTTTCACCCCGAGTCCATTCTCACCGTGCACGGCCACGACATGGTGCGGAATTTTCTCGAGTCCTGATTTTCTGGGACAAACGATTGCAGGACAGGCCGCTGCCTGTCCTGCACAATAAACCACAGAGCAGGGCCAAGGGGAGCAGCATGAATATTCAACAAGCCATCGCCAAACTGGTGGATGGGGAGCATCTCACCCGTGTGGAAATGCGCGAGACCATGGGCCAGATTATGTGTGGTGAGGCGGAGGAAGCCCAGATTGGCGCGCTGCTGGTCGCAATGCGTATCCGCGGTGAGACCGTCGATGAAATCGTAGGTGCCGTGGAAACCATGCGCGCGCTGGCCACCAGGGTGGAGCTGAATCTGGATAACACCGTGGATATTGTCGGCACCGGTGGCGATGGCGCCAACCTTTTCAATGTTTCCACTGCCAGTAGCTTTGTTGCGGCGGCGGCGGGTGCCAGGGTGGCCAAGCATGGCAATCGCTCGGTTTCCTCCAGCAGTGGTTCCGCCGACCTGCTCGAGCGCGCAGGTGTTTTTCTTGAGCTGAGTCCGGAGCAAATGGCCCGCTGTGTGGAAACTATCGGTATTGGCTTTATGTTTGCCCCCAGCTTTCACAGTGCGGTACGCCATGTGGGGCCGGCACGCAAGGCGCTGGGGTTGCGCACCATTTTCAATCTACTCGGCCCCATGACCAACCCCGCGGGTGTCAAACGCAAGGTGATTGGAGTCTATGAGAAGCGCTATTGCCGCTTACTGGCCGAGGTGCTTAAGCACCTCGGTTCCGAGCATGTACTGGTACTGCACAGTGATGACGGCCTGGATGAAGCCAGTCTCGCTGCGGACACTTTTGCCGTGGAGTTGAAAGGCGGGGTTGTTGCAGAATTTCTGCTGCGCCCGGAGGACTTCGGCTTACAGCGCCGTGATCTGAGTGGCCTCAGTGTATCCGGTCCCGAGGATTCCCTGGTGTTAATTCGCGATGCCCTCGGCAAGCGCTCGACCGTGAATGGGCAAAAAGCTGCGGATATTATTGCCCTGAATGCCGGCCTGGCCATTTATGTGAGTGGTGTAGCGACCACCGCTGGGCAGGGTGTCGCCATGGCTCAGGATGCGATCGACAGTGGTCTCGCCGCTGAGAAAATCCATGACCTGGTCGCTTTCAGTAGTGCCTTCCGTCCAGAGGAGGTGCGATCGTGAGCACCCCCACGATTCTCAACGCCATTATTGCGCGCAAATGGCAGGAAATCCGAGAGCGCAAGTCCCGGTGTACCCTGGAAGAGATGCGCTTGCGCGCAAGAGACCAGGCCCCTGTGCGGGGTTTTGTGGCTGCACTGGAACGCAAGATTGCCGAAGGTGAAGCCGCAGTGATTGCGGAAATCAAAAAAGCCTCTCCCAGCAAAGGGGTGATCCGCGAGGATTTTTTGCCTGCGGAAATTGCCACCAGCTATGAAAAGGGTGGTGCGGCTTGTCTGTCGGTACTGACCGATGTCGATTTCTTCCAGGGAGCCGACAGCTATTTGCAACAGGCGCGCAATGCGGTGCGTCTGCCAGTATTGCGCAAGGACTTTACCGTGGACCCCTACCAGGTTTACGAAGCGCGGGCTATCGGGGCCGACTGTATCCTGCTGATTGCCGCCTGTCTGGAGGATCAGCAAATGCAGGATCTCAACGGTTTGGCACGGGAGCTCGGTCTGGATGTGTTGGTGGAAGTGCATAACCGCCGTGAGTTGGAGCGCGCGCTGGTTCTGCAGAACCGCTTGATTGGTATCAACAACCGCGATCTGCACACCTTCGAGGTACACCTGGAAAATACATTTAAACTGCTCGACCTGGTGCCTTCTGACCGCATTGTAGTGACCGAAAGCGGCATTCATACCACCGATGATGTCGCGGCCATGCGTGGGCACAGCGTCGATACTTTCCTGGTGGGTGAGGCGTTTATGCGCGAGCGGGAACCCGGACGCAAATTGATGGAGATGTTTAACTGAGCTGTAATCTTTTTATGCGGCTGAACAAAAACAGGCGATCATAGGATCGCCTGTTTTTGTTCTGTGTCATCGCTTGGGCTCAGCGGGTGCCGTAGACCACCATGGTTTTGCCTTTAACGGAGACCAGACCCTGTTCTTCCAAAGTCTTCAGCACCCGCCCCACCATTTCCCGTGAACAGCCGACGATACGACCGATTTCCTGGCGGGTAATTTTAATCTGCATCCCCTCGGGGTGTGTCATTGCATCGGGCTCATTGCACAAATCCAGCAGGGTGCGCGCCACGCGTCCGGTGACATCCAGGAATGCCAGATCACCGACCTTGCGCGTGGTATTGCGCAGGCGACCCGCCATTTGTGTGGCCAGGGCAAACAGGAACTCGGGGTGCTGGCGGGTCAGCTCCTGGAATTTGGTGTAGGAGATTTCCGCCACCTCGCACTCGGTTTTAGTGCGTACCCAGGCACTGCGGGTATCCTGATCAAAGAGCCCCATCTCACCGAAAAAGTCCCCATCATTCAAGTAGGCGACGATCATCTCTCGGCCCTCGTCGTCCTCAATTAGCACGGTTACCGAGCCGCGTATAATAAAATACAGGGATTCACAGCGGTCGCCGGCATAGATAATTGTGCTCTTGGCCGGGTAGCGACGCCGGTGGCAATGGGCCAGAAAGTCTTCAATATTGCCGATGGTTATGGGTTCTTCGATAGCAACCGTCACGATGTATTCCTCATTTTTGTCTCGTGCTCTATCCAGGCTTGAGCAGCGGAGCACTGTTGAATTATCGCGCGAAAAAAGCGTCCCCAACAGAGGTTGATGGTGGCAAAGTTCCGCATTGTGACCTGTGACACTCTGGTACTGGCGGGATTGGACTTCAGTATGGCTCAGGTGTCACTGGCATCTGCTGAAATGGTGCTGTGGGGCATTTCGCGCGGAGGCGTGCAGACACTATACCGGAAATAGGCGGACACCGGGATAATCTTGCGCAATATGCTAAGCTTTGCGACTTGGAATTTCGTGGGGGGATGCGAATGCGGGGCAAGGTAACCTGGGTCAGGGATGTCATGTTTGTCGGTGAAGCCGGCAGTGGGAATGCAGTGGTGATGGAAGGTGGGCGCTCCAATAACGGCGTTCGCCCCATGGAAATGATTTTGCTGGGTGTCGGCGGTTGTGCCGCCTATGATGTTGTTTCTATTCTGCAGAAAGCGCGCCAGAATATTATTTCCTGCCATTGTGAACTGGATGGGGCACGACCGGATACAGGCCCCTCGCCGTTTGAACGGATAGATATGGAATTTGTGGTGCGTGGTTGCGGGCTGAAAGAAAGTCATGTGGCGCGGGCGGTGAGGCTCTCCGCGGAAAAATACTGTTCCGCCTCTATTATGCTGCGCAATGCCGGGGTGGAGATAGTACACCGCTACCGTGTTGAAGAGGCGTGATTGAAATACTGCCGGAATAATCGGGCGGCGATAAAACTGGGCGCACGAAGCCATTGTATGATCGCGTGCAACCATCCCGTAAAAGCCACTTGCGTGATTCCCTGGAGCACGATCACCACTCGGCGTATTGTCCTCAGATTCTATAGCTGGTGGAGGTCATTACTTTTGCCACCAGCGACATAACGCCCTTAACGGGCCGGGGAAAACGACGCCCA
The DNA here is from genome assembly GCF_030440425.1 of Microbulbifer sp. MI-G. Classification (NCBI taxonomy): domain Bacteria; kingdom Pseudomonadati; phylum Pseudomonadota; class Gammaproteobacteria; order Cellvibrionales; family Microbulbiferaceae; genus Microbulbifer; species Microbulbifer spongiae. Next base: position 3,961,706 of record NZ_CP098023.1, on the reverse strand, counting down.
CCGGCAGACAGTGCTGCGTGGGCGTGCGCCTCCTCGTCGATCAGCATCTGCTTTACCACCGCGCGACTTTTCTTGTCCCGGCTCGGCAGTTTTTCCAGGTGGTCCTGCAGGTGTTTACATACCTGTTCCTCGGTAGCAGCCACAAAGCCCAGGCTGATGCGGTCGCTGATCTTGCCGGCGGCGGCGCCGAGGCCGAAAGACAGGCCGTACCAGAGGGGGTTGAGCCAGCTGGGCCGACTGTCCAGTGCCTGCAGGCGCTGTTCACACCAGGCCAGGTGATCTATCTCCTCATCGGCGGCGCGTGCCATTTCGCTGCGCACTTTCGCCAGTTTCGCGGTGAGTGCCTGGCCCTGATAGAGCGCCTGGGCGCAGACTTCGCCACTGTGATTGACCCGCATCAGGCCGGCGGCATGTCTGCGTTCCGAGCTGCTGAGTTCGGCCTCTGCCTCGGCCCTGGCAGGGGAAGGCCGCCCATGGCAGGGTTCACCGGGGCTCAGGGTGCGCAGGGCCCGGTCGGCCTGGACAAGCAAGCGGTCGAGCCCGCTCAGATGGCGTTTACCCACAGGCTGCACGCGCTGCTGCGTTGACTCCCGGGTGCCGCGGTCCTGTGTTGTTGTCATGGCTGTTCTCCGGCAGTGACCTCTTCTCTCTCGATGGCGCGATAGCCGATATCCCTGCGATAGAAGAGACCATCCCAGTAGATGGCGCGTGCCGCCGTATAGGCATTGGTCTGGGCATCGGCAACACTGTCGCCCAGAGCTGTGGCGCACAAGACCCGCCCACCATTGGTCACCACGCGGTTTCCATCTTCGGCGGTACCGGCGTGGAAGATTTTTGCCCGGTCACTGCCGGCGCTCTCCAGGCCGCCAATGGCATCACCCCTGCGATAGCTGCCGGGGTAGCCGTGTGCGGCGAGCACCACACCCAGGGCCGGGCGCGGGTCCCATTCGGCCTGTGCGCGGTCGAGTTTGCTGTCCAGGGCGGCCAGGCAGAGGTTCACCAGATCGGACTTGAGGCGCATCATGATGGGTTGTGTTTCCGGGTCGCCAAAGCGGCAATTGTACTCGATGACCCTAGGCGCGCCCTGCGGGTCGATCATCAACCCCGCGTAAAGAAAACCGGTGTAGGGTATACCCTCAGTAGCCAGCCCCTGCACGGTGGGTTCAATCACTTCTCGCATAATGCGCAGGTACACACTGTCTGTGACCACCGGAGCAGGGGAATAGGCACCCATGCCACCGGTGTTGGGGCCGGTGTCGCCATCGCCAACCCGCTTGTGATCCTGGCTGGTGGCCATGGGCAGTATGTTCTTGCCATCGACCATCACGATAAAACTGGCCTCTTCCCCCTGCAGGAATTCCTCAATCACCACCCGGCAGCCGGCATCGCCAAAGGCGTTACCAGACAGCATATCCCGCACTGCCAGTTCAGCCTGCTGTTCGGTTTCCGCCACGATCACGCCTTTGCCGGCGGCGAGGCCGTCTGCCTTCACGACGATTGGGGCTCCGCATTCGCGAATATAGTCAATGGCCGGGTCAATCTCGGTGAAATTGCGGTAGGCGGCGGTGGGAATCTTGTGACGCTGGAGAAAATCCTTGGTAAAGGCCTTGGAGCCCTCTAGTTGGGCGGCACCCTTGCTGGGGCCGAAAATGGCGAGGCCACGACCATTGAAGAAGTCCACAATGCCGTCAACCAGGGGTGCCTCGGGGCCGACGATGGTGAGTGCCACCGCATGTTCCTCGGCAAAATCTGCCAGGGCGGAGAAGTTGTCCACACCGATGGCGACGTTTTGCAGTCCGGTTTCGCGCGCGGTGCCGGCATTGCCCGGTGCCACAAATACAGTGCCTACAGCCGGATTTTGTGCGGCCTTCCACGCCATTGCGTGTTCCCGGCCACCGGCACCGATAACCAATACATTCACTGTTCAATCCCCCTGAATAGACCTGATTGGTCTGTTGAGTCGATATTTGTTGCACTAGTGTAACGCGGAATCGGTGCGGGGAAAGCCTTGCCGGTCGGCCGTGCAGGCACGGGGATGCCCCACTCCAGCTCAGTGGCGGAAGTGACGTATGCCGGTAAAGACCATGGCCATATCGTGTTCATCCGCTGCCGCGATCACCTCTTCATCGCGCAGGGAACCGCCCGGCTGGATGACCGCTCGGACGCCTGCGGCAGCGGCATTGTCGATACCGTCGCGAAAGGGGAAGAAGGCGTCTGAGGCCATCACGGAACCCTGCACCGCGAGGCCGGCCTGCTCGGCTTTGATCGCGGCTATGCGCGCGGAATTGACGCGGCTCATCTGGCCGGCGCCCACACCGATGGTACGGCCGTCTTTACCGTAAACGATGGCATTGGATTTGACGAACTTGGCGACTTTCCAGGTAAATAACAGGTCGCGAATTTCATCTTTGCTGGGCTGGCGCCTGGATACCATGGTCAAATTGGCAGCGGTAATAATAACGTCGTCACGTTCCTGTATCAGCAGGCCGCCGTTGACGCGTTTGTAGTCCAGCTCTGGCACGTGTCCTGAATCCCACGGACCGCACACCAGCAGGCGCAGGTTCTTCTTTTCCGCAACGGCCTGCCTGGCCTCTGCGGAGACGGATGGCGCGATGATCACTTCGACAAACTGGCGCTCAACAATGGCCCGCGCTGTGGCGCCGTCCAGTGCGCGGTTAAAGGCGATAATACCGCCGAATGCGGACTCTCTGTCGGTGGCAAAGGCCAGGTCGTAGGCCTTGCAGAGCTCTTTGGCAATGGCTACGCCGCAGGGGTTGGCGTGCTTGACAATCACACAGGCGGGCTCGTCGAACGCTTTCACACACTCCAACGCCGCATCTGTGTCGGCAATATTGTTGTACGACAGCGCTTTCCCCTGCAACTGGGTGGCGGTGGCAATACTTGCCCCGGTCGGCTTGGCTTCCGTGTAGAAAGCGGACTGCTGGTGGGGGTTCTCACCGTAGCGCAGATCCAGCTTCTTGATGAACTGGCTGTTGTAAGTGTGCGGGAACCGCTGTGTTTCGCTGTCTTTGATACTACCCAGGTAGTTGGCGATAGCGCCGTCGTAGGCGGCGGTGTGCTCAAAGGCCTTCACGGCCAGATCGAAGCGGCTGGCATAGCTGAGCGCGCCTTCGTTGGCTCTCATCTCATCCACAATGCCTGTGTAATCGCCGGCATTTACCACGATAGCGACGTCGTTGTGGTTCTTGGCCGCTGCGCGCACCATGGTGGGGCCGCCGATATCGATATTGTCGATAGCATCTTCCAGTGAGGCGCCCGGTCTGGTCACGGTCTGTGTGAACGGGTAGAGGTTCACAACCACCATATCGATTGGGGCAATGCCGTGCTTGCGCATGACGGTGTCATCGGTGCCACGGCGACCGAGGATGCCGCCGTGTACCAGGGGGTGCAGGGTTTTCACGCGCCCATCCATCATCTCGGGAAAACCGGTATGGCTGGAGACCTCGATGACCGGAATGCCGTTTTCTCTCAGTTTCCGGTAGGTGCCACCGGTAGAGAGCATTTCAACACCCATTGCGCAGAGTTGCTGGGCAAACTCAATGATGCCACTTTTGTCGGAGACACTGATCAGTGCGCGGCGGATCGCTACCTTGTCTGTCATTGCACTTGGTCCAACTGATTTTTGCAAAGGATTCGCCACCGGCTTTCTGCCAGGTTTCCAGTGCGGCGGCGAAAATGACGGTGGGGGAAATAGGGAAGGGGGGTGAGAGACCCCACCCCCCTTCGTGCCATGCTTACGCTGACGACGGCTTACAGCAGTCCGTAGCGCTTCAGCTTCTTGCGCAGAGTGCCGCGGTTGAGGCCCAGCAGCTGAGCGGCGCGGGTTTGGTTGTGGCGGGTATGTTTCATTACGACTTCAAGCATGGGGGCTTCTATCTCTGACAGCACCATGTCGTAGACTTCGGTCACTAATTGGCCATCCAGATGCCGGAAGTAGTTTTCCATCGCCTGCTCAACGGCATCCCGCAGGGATTGCTGTTGAGGCTGTGCTAATTGTGTCTGCCCCCTGGAGGATACCTCTTCGCTGCCAGTATCCGGAATCAATACGTCATTGTTCATGCCGCTTGTGCCCCTCTCGTTATTCGGCGTTCAAACCACTCGTGAACGCTGGCATTTTGTACTTCTGCGTTCTCTATTTGGAAAAAGGTCTTGCGGAAGGACTCGCTGTTTGCAAGTGTCTTCAAGTACCAGCCCACGTGCTTGCGGGCGATACGGACCCCCATCAATTCACCGTAAAACCGGTGCAGCTCACCTAAATGCGTGAGCAGTATTTTTCTGACTTCATCCAATGTCGGTTCGGGCAACCGCTCACCGGTGGCGAGGAAATGGGCTATCTCCCGAAAAATCCAGGGTCGTCCCTGTGCGGCGCGGCCGATCATCACCGCTGCTGCGCCAGTGTAATCAAGCACCTCGCGGGCTCTATCCGCACTGGTGATATCGCCATTGGCAAAAACCGGGATTTTAACCCGGGATACAATGTCGGCAATGGTATCGAATTCAGCTTCCCCGCGGTACCCGCAGGCGCGCGTGCGGCCGTGAACTGCCAGTGCAGCGATCCCGGCATCCTCGGCCATTTTGGCAATAGTGGTGCCATTGCGAAAATCCGGACACCAGCCTGTGCGGATTTTCAGTGTCACCGGCACCGAAGCCGACTGAACTACCGCCTGGAGAATGTCCGCAACCAGCTTTTCATCCCTCAGCAGCGCCGAACCAGCGGCCTTTTTGCACACTTTTTTTGCCGGGCAGCCCATATTGATATCGATAATCTGCGCGCCACGACGCACATTCTCCCGGGTGGCTTCGGCCATCCTCTCGGGGTCACCACCGGCGATCTGCACTGACACGGGTGCCATTTCACCGCAGTGATCCAGGCGAAACCGGGACTTGCGGCTGCCCCACAGGCGGGTGTCTGAGGTCACCATTTCCGAGACAGCCAGTCCGGCGCCAAGTTGGCGGCACAGTTGGCGAAAGGGGCGGTCGGTCACACCGGCCATTGGCGCCAAAATTACCGGACTGTCGATAATATAGGGACCTATGGCAGTGGGCACGGCAGCTCCATTTCTCTGGAAGGGGCCGCTCAAGACCCTGCAAAACAGCGGCCTATGATAGCGGCTGGTGGGGTATTGGAAAAGCGAAAAAGCGGACAATTTGATCGATCCCTGTGCATTTAGCCTGCAGAGTGGTCGATTTTTGTTGTTTTAAGTGCCAATCCGGTAGGAGGTATTGGCGTAAAGCCAAGCTTCAGTGTGTGATATTCAACTCGTAGTTAACCGCTTCGGCGCCGGGGTCCACTATCTCAATAGCGAGATGAATCGGACTTGCCGGTGGCATCAGTTTGCGGCCCGCGAGTTCGCCCTGGAGGTATTCCTGAGGCGTAAACCGGCGGCTGGCTACCGCTATGTCTTTCAGGTCAGTGAACTGCAATAACAGACTGGGGAAAGGCTGGGGGTAGGGCGCCGTATTGAGCAGCACTGCATCTACCACCAGGGCCCCGTTTCGCTGGGGGTGGCTGCGCACCATTAGGTTGGAAGCCTGTATGGCGTTGGGGTCCCTGAGCTGGGGCAGGGAACAACCGAACACAGGGCAGGTCGCGGCATACAAGCTGCGCCAGGGCTGTTTTTTGTTGAGGGTGTCAAACTGGAAATAGGCCACCTGCGCGAGCAGTGTGAGGGTCAACAGGGACAGTAGCCCCCCCCACAGCCAGGGGTGTGTGGCTTTTTGCTGTGGAGAGCCCCAAATCATTTCCACAGGCACTGGCTGAATGGAGGAGATCAGTGGCTCGCCTCCCGGTTCCGTACCAGCTGTATTCACGAAAGCAAAAAAAGGTTCTCTACGCTCCCCCGCTTCTTCCCTCAGGGGATCGGAAGGCCTTTGTGCTGACAGTGTTGCTAAGGGGGGCTGACCGCAAGTGTGACCTTGTGATTGTTTCCCCGCGCTGGTCTGTGGGGCGTTTGCGCCGCTTGCCGATCCGGTCGGAGCAATATCTGAGCCAGAGATAGGGTCGTCATCGGGCTTGAGCACATCGCCGAGGTCTTCATCGGGCCTCTCTCCAGACACTCTTTCAGGGTCCGGCAGCTGCCAATCACTATCGCCAAATGCCTCTCCGATGACGGGGGCCGAATCCCCCTCACTGTGTGTATCTACCGGGGACGGTTCCGCTGCAGTCTCTCTCTCTGGCGCTGGTTGTCGGGTCGGCGGGGGAGGAGCGGGGGACAGCTGCCGTTTCTCTGTCTTCGATTCAGTCTCATCCAGCTCCATATCATCGTGGATCAGGAAGTCGTCGTCTTCCAACAGTGTCTCGAGCAGCGAGTTGGAGATCTCGGTATCCGTATCGTTGAAGACGATGTTTTCGTCTGCACGGAACACTTGCAGGCAGGAGCCGCAACGCACCGTACCGCGTGCGGCGCGCAGTTGCTGACCGTTGACATGAAATGCGGTGTTGCAATGGGGGCAGCGGGTGACCAGTTGGGACATTCGATTGTGACGCAGTGTGTTTTGCGGCCAAGTCTACCAGTCTCCCCGGCCCCCGCGTAGTGGTGCCTGGCGCATTTGACGGACACGGGTGCCGCTCAGGCGCACCCAGTTCGCCCGCTCCCGATCTTCGTCGAATGCAACATGCTGTCTGTAGGCTGCCTTCACCTGTTGCGCCTGGGAGGCAAGGATACCCGACAGGCAGATGCGACCGCCGATCCTGGTCAGGTCAATCAATTTGCAGGAGAGTTCCATCAGGGGGCCCGCCAGGATATTGGCGAGCAGGATATCCGCCGGTTCCCGCGGCATCTGTTCCGGCAGATAGACCGGAAAGCGCTCGGGGTCTATACCGTTGCGTGCAGCGTTGCTACGGCTGGCGATCAGTGCCTGCGGATCAATGTCGGCACCCATGGCGCGCTCGGCACCCAGGAGCAGGGCGCCGATACCCAGGATGCCGGAACCGCAGCCGAAGTCGATCACGCTTCGGCTTTGCAGTGGCTCCTCGGCCAGCCACTGCAGGCAGAGAAATGTGGTGGGGTGGGTGCCGGTGCCGAAGGCAAGGCCGGGGTCGAGCAGCAGGTTGATCGCCTCGGGGTGTGGGGGCTGACACCAGCTGGGACAGATCCACAGGTTTTCGCCACACCGGATGGGTTTGTAGTGGGACATCCACGCCCGCTCCCAGTCCCGGTCCTCCAGTTGCTCCCAGTGGGCGTTGGGCAGCGGTGCGCTGAGCAAGGCGGCCACTTTGGCCTCTGTGGCCGCCGTGTTGATTTCCGCATGGAACAGACCGGTCACCCGGGTCTGATCCCAGAGGGGGGCCTCGCCGAGTGCGGGTTCGAGAATAGGCTGATCGGCATTGTCCTGCAGGGAGACGGAGACGGCACCGGCCAAAAGCAGGGCCTCCTCAATCTTTTCTGCGTGTATGCGATTGGTGTCGACGCGAAATTGCAGCCAGGGCATTGGGGTTCCGTGGTGGATCGATACGATTTGGGGCGGACTCGCCCTCAGGATTTCAATACCGGCTGCCATCCATGGCAACGGGGTTCGCCACCAGGTGGCAGAGTGTGTGCAGACGCGGCATTACAGCCCCAGTTTTTTCTCCAGGTAATGGATATTCACCCCACCCTTGGCAAAGGCTTCATCCCGTACCAGCTCCTCCTGCAGGGGAATATTGGTTTTGATACCGTCCACCACGAGTTCGGACAGGGCCACGCGCATACGCGCCAGGGCGGTGTCGCGGTCTTCCCCATGGGTGATGACCTTGGCAATCATCGAATCGTAGTTGGGGGGTACTGAATAGCCCGAGTAGAGGTGGGAGTCTACGCGTACACCGAAACCACCGGGCATATGGAAGTTGTTCACCGTGCCTGGGCTCGGGAAAAAGGTACGCGGGTCCTCTGCGTTAATACGGCATTCAAAGGAATGACCGCGAATCGCGATGTCTGCCTGTTGCAGGGAGAGTTTCTCGCCCGCACAGACGCGGATCTGCTCCTTGATCAGGTCGATACCGGTGACCATTTCGGTAACGGGGTGCTCCACCTGGATGCGGGTATTCATCTCGATAAAATAGAAGTGCTGGTCCTCGTAGAGAAACTCGAAGGTTCCGGCACCGCGGTAGCCGATGTCGATACAGGCTTGCACGCAGGCCTCCTGCACGCGCCGGCGCACCGCATCGGGAATCCCCGGTGCGGGGGCTTCCTCAAGCACTTTCTGGTGGCGGCGCTGCAGGGAGCAGTCGCGATCGCCCAGATGCACAGCATTGCCCTGGCCGTCAGACATTACCTGGATTTCCACATGGCGCGGGTTCTGGAGGAATTTTTCCATATACACGGTGCCATCACCGAAAGCGGCTTGCGCTTCGGATTTGGTGACGGCGATGGCATTGATCAGGTCCGCTTCATGCTCAACCACGCGCATACCGCGGCCACCACCGCCGGATGCAGCCTTGATGATAACGGGGTAGCCGATCTTGCGCGCGATCTCCAGGCAGCCCTCGCTGTTATCAGGCAGCGAGCCATCGGAGCCGGGGACTGTGGGGACGCCGGCTTTTTTCATTGCGGCGATAGCGGAAACCTTGTCCCCCATCAGGCGGATTACATCCGCGGAGGGGCCAATAAAGGTAAAGCCACTTTTTTGCACCTGTTCCGCAAAGTCGGCGTTTTCGGCCAGGAAGCCGTAGCCGGGGTGCACAGCAACCGCGTCGGTAATCTCCATCGCGGAGATAATGGCCGGTACATTCAGGTAGCTTTGTGGTGAAGGGTTGGGGCCAATACACACCGATTCATCGGCCAGGCGCACATGCTTCAGATTGCGGTCCACCAGAGAGTGCACCGCCACGGTAGCGATACCCATTTCTTTACAGGCACGCAAAATCCGCAAGGCGATTTCGCCCCGGTTGGCGATCAGGATTTTGTCAAACATGGTCACTAACCCCGCTCAGACAATGGTCACGAGCGGCTGATCAAATTCTACCGGCTGGCCATCTTCCAGCAGAATGGCTCCAATGGTGCCGGCCTTGTCGGCTTCGATCTGGTTCATCATCTTCATCGCCTCGACAATGCAGATAACATCACCGACCTTGACCTGTTGACCCACCCTGACGAAAGGCTCGGCACCGGGGCTGGGTGCCGCGTAGTAGGTGCCTACCATGGGTGACTTCACCGCGTGGCCGCTGATCTCCGGTTTGGACTCCTGTTCGCTCGCGGCAGCGCTTGGAGAGGGTGTCGCCGGCACAGTCGCCGGTGTGGCGGGGGGGGGGGCACTGTATACCGGGGCGACGGGTTGTGCAGCGCTACTCACACCGCGGCTGATGCGCACGGACTCTTCGCCCTCCTTGATCTCCAGCTCACCGATATCCGATTCTTCGAGCAGTTCGATTAGTTTTTTAATTTTGCGGATATCCATAGTTCAATCACTCGCAGGTTTGACTCGTTGATGTCGGGGTGCCATATCCAACTGGTGTATGGCCGCCTGTAGGGCCAGTGTGTAGCTGTGCGGACCGAAGCCGGACACTACACCACAGGCCAAATCGGAAAGATAGGAACGATGCCTGAAGGTCTCCCTGGTATGGGGGTTGGACAGGTGCAGTTCAACAAAGGGTATGGCAACTGCCGCCAGGGCGTCCCGCAGGGCCACGCTGGTGTGGGTAAAGGCCGCCGGGTTGATGACGATAAAATCGACATCGGTAGTCGCGGCCAGGTGGATGCGGTCCAACAGGGCCGCTTCGCTGTTGCTTTGCAAGGTCTCCAGCGTGTGGCCGGCAGCACTGCACTGGTGAGCGGCGGCCTCGTTGACTTCAGCGAGGGTGGTGACACCGTAGATGTGCGGCTCCCGGCTGCCAAGCAGATTGAGATTGGGGCCGTGCAGGAGAAGAATTTTGGCCATAGTACGCTCCGGGAAGATTGCCGGAAAATCACACCAAACTGTTTTAAAGGACGATTTCGCAGTAAACGCGAAAGTTGAGCTTTGTTGCCGGAGTGTGCCGCAAAAGTGACCCTGTGTCCATGCTCTTCGGGTAGTTTAGAGAAGTTAGCGACAATTCGGCGATATTTGCCTAAAATTAACGCAAAATATACATATTAAGACGGTTTGGCCAGATGTATGGCTGTCGAGACGGCATTTTCCCTTACGGGGTTGAAGAGGTGCTCAGCCCGCCTCGGGCTGCGGCCTCAAGGTCCGCCAGTAATTCACGGCGCGACAGTATTTGCGGCAGAATCTTGGCTTCACCACCGCCGGCGGGATAGAGGAGGTACAAGGGGACGCTGGTGCGCTTGTACTTGGCCAGCAGCGCACTGATGTGGGGGTCCTGATTGGTCCAGTCCCCCTTGAAGGCCACAATCCCCAGTTGTTCAATGGCGTGGCTCACGGCATCACTCGACAGCACCATTTGTTCATTCGCCAGGCAGGTAATACACCATGCAGCAGTCATGTTCGCCAGTACAGCGCGGCCCTCACTGCGCGCGGCATCCAGTTTTTCGGCTGAGTAGGGCTGCCAGTAGCCGCTGGACTGTTGTTGAGTCTGGGGTGCAGTGCTGAGGTGCGGCAATAATAATACGGCCAAGACCAGGGCCACCGCCGCCACGCAACCCTGCAGCCACCGCCACTGGTGGCGGGGCCAGAGCCACAGGGCAAAGGCGATTGCCACAGCACCGGTGAGTACCAGAGCGACGCCATCCCCCCCGGTTTGCCGCCCCAGTACCCACAGCAACCAGACTGCGGTCAGGTACATGGGGAAGGCCAGCAGTTGCTTGAGCCGATCCATCCAGGGTCCCGGGCGCGGCAGTTTTTCTGTCAGGGTGGGTAGGTGAGTCAACAACAGGAAAGGCGCGGCCATTCCAGCGCCCAAGGCGGCAAAAATACTGAGTGCCAGCACAGCCGGCTGTGTCACAGCGAATCCCAGCGCAGATCCCATCAGTGGCGCCGTGCAGGGGCTGGCCACCAGGGTGGCCAGGGCGCCGGAAGCCAGGGAGCCGCGCAAACCCCGGCTGTTGTTCAAATGACCGCCGATGCCCATCAGGCTGCTTCCGAATTCGGTGACACCGGAAAGGCTGAGTCCCATCACAAAGAACAGGTAGGCCAGGGCGGCCACCAGCCACGGGGATTGTAATTGGAAGCCCCAGCCGATTGCCTCGCCACCGGCACGCAGCGCCAGCATGACCGCGGCAATGGCGACAAAACTCAGAATAACGCCGATACTGTAGGCCCAGCCGTGGTGGTGGCGCTGGCTGGCACTCTGTGCTGCCTGACTCACTGACAGTAGTTTGATCGAGAGTACCGGAAAAACACAGGGCATCAGGTTTAACAACAGTCCGCCGGCGAAAGCAAACAACAGTGCCAGGGGCACAGTAATGGCACGGTTGTTATTCTCCTGGGGGGAGAGCGCTTGGGTATCCGGGGTTGCGACATTTCGGGGAGGTGTCCCCAGCATCCGGATACTGCCGTTGCCGCTGTCCACGCTGTAGTGACGGGTTTGTGGTGGATAGCAGAGTCCAGCATCGGCGCAGCCCTGATAGTGCAGCTCCAACTGCACGACCTTGCCGGTGTCCGCAAGGCGGATGGGGAATTCCAGTTGACCGCGGTAGACTTCGGTTTCTTTTTCGAAGTAGTCATCCCAGATTACCTCGCCGCTCGGCAGGCTCAGGGGCAATTTGGTCTTTTGTCCGTTTTCAATACGGTAGAGGGCAAGTTTTTCGCGGTAGAGGTAGTATTCAGGGGCTATTTCAAAAATAGCACTGAGCTGGCTGCCGCTCAGCAAAAGGTCCTGCCGGTAGGCTTCGTCAACCGGCAGAAAGGGATTGTCCAGAGTGTCGTTGAGGGTGGCAAAAGGACTGCCGGGGTCTTGCCCCTGGGCATTGGCGCCGGGCACCAACAACAGGATTGCCAGCAGGGCGAGGAACTTATTTCTGAAAGTTTTGGTCATCACAGCCATTGACGAAAAAATTCATTATAGTCGGAGGTACAGCTCTGACTGTTGTGCCGGGTGGGGGTTCAGTCGCACCAGCAGTATAGCGATGTCAGCGGTACAAAAAAACAACAGCGGGAGATTGATTTGCCGTCATTTGAACGCCTTCACAGCCTCGGGATCTGCCTGCTGGTGGCCGGTGTGCTCGGGGCCTGTTCCGCCAATAAGCCTATCCGGCCTCCGGCCACTCCCCCGCCTGAGAAAACGGGGCCTTCGCCGGAAGAGATTCGCCAGAGCAATGTGACTTTTTTTCTCAAGCGTGCCGAGCAGGCCCTGCGCAAGGGCTACCTGACTCAGCCGGCCGGTGCCAGTGCCTATGACTACTATCTGCGCGCGCAGCAATTGGACCCGGGCAATCGCCGGGCCCGGGCCGGTATTCAGACCCTGGTGGTCACCTATGTCGAACAGGCCCGTGAGGCTCTGCGCCAGCGTGGCTTTGGCGAAGTGGAAACACTGCTCAAACGTGCTGAGATGCTGGCACCGGGCAATTCACTGGTGGTGGAATTGCGCCGGCAACTGGTTCGTGAGCGGGAGCGCGCCCGCTTCGATCTTCCCGAGGGAGAGAGCATTGGCCTCCCGGTAGCGGAACTCAATGCCAGGTCGGAACAACTCGCAGGGCAGTTGCAGCGCCTGGCTCGGCGCATTCGCAGTGAGCAGTTGCGCGTCATTATTGTCGCGCGCGATGATGCCGAGGGGCGCTGGATTTACCAGCAACTGCGCGAGGCTGTACCCGGTTATCGGGTGCGGGGGGATATTAAAGTCGGCAGTCCAGCGCGACTGCTTCTAGTTCAATCCGGTGGCAAGAGCCCATGAAAAATCCATTGATAGCAGTCTGGATAATATTCGGCACAGCGCTGCTGTGTGCGACACAGGCTCGGAGCACGACCCCGGTCCTCACGGTGGCAGGCTATGCCCGTGAAACACTGCCGGGAGCGCCCATGAGCGCCGCCTATCTGTCCCTGCACAATACCGGAATGCAGGCAATGCTGCTGACCGAGGTGACGCTGCCGGAGGTAGAAGGTGCCAGTGCCGACCTGCACTCTACGGAGCACAGGGGCGGTGTCAGCCGTATGCGCCGACTGCAGCATCTAGCTATCGAAGCTGGAGAGCAACTGGAGATGGCACCTGGCGGAGTGCACCTGATGCTCAATGGGCTCCGTCTCCAGGCAGGGGAAACGCTGCTGTTGCGTTTACTCTTTGCGGATGCCTCGCACCTGGATATCCGGGTGCCGGTCATACGTATGGATGGAGTGAATAAGGCCCAGCATCAGCACCATGAATGAAACAGATTCATGTTTTTTTATCGAGGTAAAAGGGGGGAAGAATGAAAAACTGGTTGCTTGCAGGGGTCTTTTGTCTGGCCAGCTGCGCTTATAGCCCGCTGCAGATTCAGGTATACCCCGAGTTCCTGGTCACTGCAGACGCCATAGGGTCCGGCCATACCCTGAGCGTACAGGGTATCAATGAACTGCCCGGTGGTGGTTTGGGCTCTCTCGGTGGGGTCTACTCCGAGACGTCCCGAGTCAGTGTTGCCAATGATGCGGGTGAGGCGATAGCGGCCGGACTGCGGCGGGGATTTGCCAACTGGTCTTTTCGTGTGACCGATACCGCCTCCCAGGTGCAGGTGGTCGCAAGGCTGGTGCGGCTGACCTATAACAGCCCCGATATGGTGTACACCACCACCATCGATACTTCTGCTGAGATTCACCTGGAAGTTAAAGTTGGTGCTGCTACCTATTTCGGAACTTACAGCGCTTCCGGCACAGATCGAAATCTGGTCAAACCCAGCCGGGAGGAGGTGGAAGCCCGGGTGAACAACATACTGGGTGCAACCCTGCAACGGGTATTCGAAGACGTGAAATTGAAGGAGTTCCTGTACACACACTTATGAGCGTGCCATTTAGCTACTGTGATGAAAAGACAGGCTGGGAGGCTGAATCATTGAAGAAAATCGGCGACCCCGGACGCTGATGTCGGTCAAATTGCTCAGCGTGCCGAATGGAAAGCCCCGTGATCCTCTCTGCTTGTGGGGAGGGGTGCCAAGCCTTTTGTGAGTGTGTGGCCATGACACTGTTTGATCCTAAATCCGCAGAATATTTGGGGCCACTGGCCCAGTTGGAGAAAGGTTTGAACCCCTGTGAGGGAATCAGCCTGCAAGCGGCGGAGGCGGCGCTTGGGGAGGTTGCCGATGGGGTCATTGTGACCGACGCTGGCGGGATCGTTCTGTATGCCAACCCTCTGGTCAGTGAAATGACCGGTAATCTGGTTGGTCTGTTGCCCGGCCAGCCCCTCAACGAGGGGCTGCAGCTCTGTGATACCCAGGGTGCGCCCTTGCCGTCGCCACTACCGGATATCCCTGTGCGCGAAGTCCCCAGCATGCGTGAAATTCAGGCTTACATCCTGCGCTGCGACGGCGCCCGTGCTCCTCTGGAAGTAACCCTGCAGGTGATGGCGTTGTGGGATGCCGGTACCTTGAAAAATTATGTGCTGGTGTTGCGGGATACCTCTGCTGCAAGGCGGGTTTCCACGCGTCTCAGTTGGCAGACCAGCCACGATGCCCTCACCCGTCTGCCCAATCGCCAGTATTTCGAAAGTGCATTGCAAAAGCTTCTGGCCCAGTGTGTCGACAAGCGCCAGCACCATGTCCTGCTGTATCTGGATATCTATCAGTTCAAGGTCATCAATGACACCCTGGGCTTTGTCGCGGGGGATCAGTTACTGGTGCAATTGGTGGCTTTGCTGCAGCACAACCTGTGCAGTGCCGACCTGTTTGCCCGTGTGGGCAGCGATGAGTTTGCCATTTTGCTGCGGGACTGCACATTGGGGGAGGGTGGCCGGGTGGTGGCGCGTCTGCGCGATGCGGTTCAGGACTTCAGCTTTGACTGGGAGGGCGACAACAATCGCGTGGCAGTCTCGATCGGGGTTGTGGGGGTGGACTGCTTTACTGCCAACGCCAGCCAGCTGCTGGCCTCTGCCAACGATGCCTGTTGTTCCGCGCGGGAGCAGGGGCGAAACCGGGTCAAGCTGTTTGGGGACTCCCGCAAGGTGCTGGAGCATCGACGGGAGACCACCTGGGTTGCAGAAATCCATGCCGCCTTGCGGGAGGATCGCCTGGTTCTCTACCGCCAGCCGGTTATTTCCCTGAAGGGAGGGCGCAAACTGCATCACTACGAGATTCTGGTGCGGATGCTCGGTCGCGATGGCGGGGTGATTTCACCGGGCCTGTTTCTGCCCGCCGCGGAGCGTTACGGACTGATTGAAGAGGTGGATCGCTGGGTGATCCGGCGTGTGTTCCACTATATGGCGCGGGAGCAGCGGACCGGGTTCCCCGGGGCCAGTTACGCCATCAATGTTTCCGGTATCAGCCTTGGCGATGATACCTTTGCCGGCTTCGTCTCCCAGGAGCTGGCTGAGGCGAGGCTTACACCCTCGCGGGTACAGTTTGAGATAACCGAGACCAGTGCCATCAACAATCTGGAAAGGGCGCTGGTCTTTATTCACAAGCTGCGTGCCGCCGGTTGCAGTTTTGCCCTCGACGATTTTGGTCGCGGTGTCTCCTCTCTGGCTTACCTGCGCCAGCTGCCGGTGGATTTTCTCAAGATTGATGGCAGTTTCGTGCGTAATATGCTTGAGGATGAAATCGATAGCGCCATGGTCAGTACCATTGATCACCTGGCCAAGTGTATGGGCATCAGTACCATCGCAGAGTATGTGGAAAGCCCCGAGGTGATGGAAAAACTCCACCGGATGGGAGTGGATTATGCCCAGGGATTCGGTATTGCCCCTGCCACGGCGCTTCCGGAGATCGATGGCTGAACGCGTGCGCTTTCCCGTTCTGCTTAAATGACTGCGGCAAGCAGCTCCGAGTGCTGGGCTTCCCGCAGGCGAGGTCCATACTGACTGACGACCTGGGCGGCGGCGCGACAGGCCAGCTCCCCGGCTTCGGTAAAGGACATATCGCGATTGATGCCGTAGAGGAAGGCCCCTGCAAACATATCCCCGGCCCCATTGGTGTCGATGGCGTGTACCCGCGGGCTTTTCACCCGCCGTAGCTGGGCGCCATTCCAGAGCAGAGCACCATCGGCCCCAAGGGTGATTGCAAAACTGCGGCAGTAGGCGCGCAGGGTGTTCGCAGCGGCATCGAGAGACTCGGTACCGGTAAAGCCCAAAGCCTCATCCCGGTTGCAGAACAGCATATCCACACCGCTGCCAACCATCTCCCGCAAGCCCTCGCCAAAGAATTGCACCATCGCGGGGTCAGAGAGACTCAGGGCAGTTTTTACACCCGCCTGCTGCGCTTGTTTGTGCAGGGCAATCGCGGCTTTGCGTCCGGTTTCCGAGGAGACCAGGTAGCCTTCGATATAAGCCCAATGTGACGCTGCCAGAGCTTCAGTGTCCAGCTCCTCGACCGACAGTTTTTCACTGATTCCCAGGTAAGTGTTCATGCTGCGCTCGGCATCCGGGGTGATCAGAACCAAACACTTACCGGTGGTACCCATACCGGCCTGGCGCAGGCCGGCCGGGTAGTCGACCCCTGCAGCAGCCAGATTGTTGCGGTAAAAGTCTCCGTTGTCATCTGCGGCAACTTTGCAGGAATAGAAGGTGCGCAGTCCGAAGTAGCTGGCAGCAATTACTGTGTTGGCACCGGAACCTCCACAGGCGCGCTTGGCTGTCACAAGGTTGTCCCCCAGAGCGTCCAGCAATTGCTGTTGTCGCACATCGTCTACCAGGGTCATCACCCCCTTTTTAACATCGAGCACGGACAAATCCTCATCCGAAACCTCGATTTCCGTATCCAGCAGGGCGGCGCCAATGCCATAGAGGTCGTATTGCTGCATATTCATCCTTAACGGGTTTTGTATAGATTTCCGCCGCATTATGGCTGTGATTCCGTCAAGTGCAAGGCGGTGGATTTGACTTCTGCTCAGCAGCCTTTATAACGGCACCGGTTGCCCCAATGTGAACTTATGTAGGGAAACAGCGGTCAATCCACGCAAAGGCGCGAATATCGCCTTGAGAGGGTCAATTGACCGGCAGAGACCGCCTGACCGCTGAGTATCGACGGTACAGGCAGTCTCCTGCCACTGGCACAGGCTCAGATGCCGGCGGCAATATACCAGCGGAGCTGCCACCGGCTGGTTCCCTGCCTTTGGCGATGACAGGGCGCTGATGCCCTTCCGGCTATCGAATGATGTACTGAATTGGCGGCTGGATAGCACTTTTCTATGGTTTCGACGAAACGCCGGCGCACCAGGGCGTCTACAACCAAGAGGCGATATCGCTGGCTCAAGCTTCTGTTCCTGCTGGCCCTGCTGGGGGCCCTCGCCCTGGCCGGCTACATGGTGTACCTGGATTTGCAGCTGCGCGAGCGCCTGGACAGCCGCCAGTACCAGTTGCCTGCGCGGGTCTACGCGCGACCGCTGGTTCTGCGTGAGGGCATGGTGATGCATCCGGGTGAATTGGCCTCCGAATTCGCCGCCCTCAGTTACCGCGAACAGGCAGTCCCCAGCGAGCCCGGTTCCTGGACTCGCGAGGGTATGGAATACCGGGTCTGGCGCCGCGATTTTATCCACTCCGATGGCCGCAGTGCCGGAGCGGTGGTTTCTTTCCGCCTGCGCAACGATGAAATCAGCAATTTGCGCGATGGCAGTGGCCAGCGTCTGGCCGAATTCCGCCTGGATGCCGCTAATATCGGTTCCCTGCTCGGTGGTGGTGATGATCGCAATCCGGTGCGTTTCAATGAGATTCCCCCATTGGTGGCGAACACGCTGATCGCAGTCGAGGACCAGGATTTTCTCCACCATTTTGGTATTTCACCCCGGGGGATCGCCCGCGCCATGGTGGCCAATGTGAAGGCCGGTCGTTTGGTCCAGGGCGGATCCACCATCACCCAGCAACTGGTGAAAAATATCTTTTTTGACCACAAGCCAAGCCTGCAGCGCAAAATCAACGAGGCGCTGATGGCGGTGTTGATGGAGATGCACTACGACAAGGGCTATATCCTGCAGGAATATATCAACGAAGTGTGGTTGGGGCAGCAGGGCGCGCGCGGCATCTATGGTTTCGGCCTGGCAGCGGAATTCTATTTCCAGCAACCCCTGGACACACTGGAGCCCCACCAGATAGCTCTGCTGGTGGGCTTGGCAAAGGGAGCATCCTATTACAACCCCTGGCGTCATCCGGAGCGTGCGCAGGCGCGCAGAAACACCGTGCTGGATGTGATGCAGACGCACGGGCTGATTACCCAGACGCAATATGCACTCTACTCGACGAAATCCCTGGGGGTGGTCAAAGGCGGAGTCACTGCGCAGAATCCTTATCCGGCCTTTACCGAACGGCTGCTGGAAGAATTGCGGCCCTATTACTCCTATGAGGAGTTGCGCACCGCGGGCCTGAGGATCTACACCACCCTGGCGCCCTCGGTGCAGAAACTTGCCGAGGAGGCAGTCAGCAACGGTGTGCAAGCGCTGGAAAAGGAACGCCATATCGAGGACAACTCCCTGCAGGCGGCCGCAGTGTTGCTGGATAATGGCAGCGGCAATGTGCTGGCTATGGTGGGAGACCGCGACCCGGATTACCCCGGTTTTAACCGCGCTCTGGAGGCCCGCCGTCAAGTGGGTTCCCTGATCAAGCCCGCGGTCTACCTCACCGCGCTGGAGCGGCCCTTGGAATACAATCTGGCCACGCTGCTCGACGATGCCCCGATTCGCATTGAGGAGGCGGATGGCGATGTATGGATGCCGCAGAATTTCGACAAGCGCGCCCACGGCCAGATCCCGTTGTACGTGGCTCTGGCCAAATCCTACAATTTGGCCACCGCCCACCTGGGTCTCGATCTGGGGCTGCAAAATGTACGCCAGACGATTCGCCGTCTGGGCGTAGAGGCCCATCTGCCCCGCGTGCCGGCGCTGCTGCTGGGTGCTGTGGAGATGACCCCCTTCGAGGTGGCGGGGATGTACCAGGCCATCGCCAACGGCGGAGAGGCTGTGCAGCCGCGTACCCTGCTGGCGGTAGCCGATGCAGAAGGGGTTCGCGTCCAGCATTTCCGCCGCCGCACCCATCGCGGTGTGGATCCGGTACCGGCTTACCTACTGCGCTGGGGACTGGAACAGGCCGTGCGTGAAGGTACCGGGCGCAGCTCCGCCAAGCGCCTGCCGGGCAGTGTTGCCTTTGCAGGCAAGACCGGAACCACCAACAACAATCGCGACAGCTGGTTTGCCGGTTTTTCCCCGGATGTGACCGCGGTGGTATGGCTGGGACGCGACGACAATGAGCGCACCCGGCTCACCGGTTCCACCGGTGCCCTGCCGATCTGGACGGAAATCATGCGCAAGCTGCCCCACCAGCATGGGCCGATAGAACCTCCGCGGGGGGTAGAGTTCAAGCCGGTCAATGCACGCGGCCAGTTTATGGACCCCGATTACTGCCGCGGTGGCTACGAGATACCTTTCTCCTTCGAAACTCGCCTGCAACCGGCACCGGAATGCCGGGGGCAGGATCGCTGGCGCTGGTTCCGCAACCTGTTTGGCCGCGACCGCCGTGACGTGGCACCGCGGGAGCAGATGACGCCGGGCTGGGGGGTGAACCCCAGCGAACAGCAACTGCGCGAAGAGCGTCGCCGCCAGCTGTGGGAGCAGCTGAGGGGGGATGATGCGGAGGAATTCGGACCGGCGCCGGGCTCTGAGGACGAGCCGATCGAGCTCCCCAGCGAACAGGGCCGCTCGCAGCCCATTGACACAGAGTCCCGCGACGTGCCCGGCGAGGAGGTGCAGCCCACAGGCCCCGCATTGGAAGATCAGTGGCCCTGAAGTTTGGATGTGGTGCTACGCCCTGTATATCCGCCTTGGAATTTTTACCCCTGCAGAAGTTGTGCGGCCTCCTCAGCAAAATACGTGAGAATGCCATCGGCGCCAGCGCGCTTGAACGCCAGCAGACTTTCCAGAATCACCGCCTCGCGCTGAAGCCAGCCGTTTTCAAAGGCCGCACAGTGCATAGCGTATTCTCCACTCACCTGGTAGGCAAAAGTGGGTACGCGCAACGCCTCCTTCACCCGGCGTACAATATCCAGATAGGGCATACCCGGTTTCACCATCACCATATCCGCACCCTCCTGCAGATCCAGGATGCACTCGTGTAGCGCTTCGTCGGTATTGGCGGGATCCATTTGGTAGCTCGCCTTGCTAGCGCCTTTCAGGCTGCCGCCGGAACCCACTGCATCGCGGAAAGGGCCGTAATAGGCGGAGGCGTACTTGGCGGCGTAGGACATGATCAGGGTGTTGGTGTGGCCCGCACGCTCCAGGGCCTTGCGGATGGCGCCGATGCGGCCATCCATCATATCGGAAGGCGCCACCATATCCGCACCCGCAGCGGCGTGGGACAGGGCCTGCTGCACCAGGACCTCCACGGTTTCATCGTTGATAACATAGCCGCTGTGGTCTATCAGGCCATCCTGGCCGTGGCTGGTGAAAGGGTCCAGGGCCACATCGGTGATGACGCCCAGTTCCGGTGCCGCATCTTTCACTTCCCGCACCGCACGCTGGGCCAGTCCGTCGGCATCGTGGGCGGCGCGGGCATCGTCGCTCTTTTGAGTGGGGTCGACCACCGGGAATAGCGCCACTGCGGGAATCCCCAGGTTTTGCACTGACTTGGCCTTTTTTGCCAGCAGGTCGATGCTCAGGCGGTGTACTCCCGGCATTGACGCCACCGTTTGGATTTCGTTGCGACCCTCAATCACAAACAGCGGCAGGATCAGATCATCGCTGCTGAGCTGGGTTTCCCGCACCAGTCGACGGGAAAAACTCCGGGCGCGCAGGCGGCGCAGGCGGGTGTTGGGATAGGCACCGCGGCCGAGACTCTGACTCATGGAAAACGTTCTCCGGCTATCATCAGCAGCTGCGGACACTCCGCGACCGCAATGGACCATCATATCAAATTGCCGCCTCTGGTGATTTCCCCTCTTGTGGGGCTGGGGACAGTGTACGATGGGGAGAGATTTTGTCGGCAGTGAGGTACGGCGATACTGTGCTTGCTGCGGCCGGTGTTGTAAGGCAAGTCTCGGATGAGGGGAGCCCGATCGGGACGCAAAAAAAAAGTCTGCTGTGGATAACAGCACCCGTGCCTGCGGGTGCCAGAGCAGGGGAATCAGTCGAGGCGAGCGAAGACCCGCTCGGCGGCGGTGATCGTTTCCTCAATATCTTTTTCGGTGTGGGCGGCAGACATAAAACCGGCTTCGTAGGATGCCGGTGCCAGATAGACCCCCTCTTCGAGCATGCCGTGGAAGAAGCGGTTAAAGCGCTTGTTGTCACACGCCATTACCTGCTGGTAGTTAGTTATCTGAGGCTCTTCCGTAAAAAAGAAGCCGAACATGCTGCCGGCCTTATTGGCGGTGAAAGGAATGCCTGCCGCCCTGCCGGCCCTGAGGAGGCCCGCTACCAGGCGGTCTGTTTTGGCAACAAGCTGTTCGTAGAAGCCGGGTGCTTCCACCAGGCGCAGGGTTGCCAGGCCTGCCACCATGGCCACCGGGTTACCGGACAGGGTACCCGCCTGATACACCGGACCCAGAGGGGCAATCTGTTCCATAATCTCGCGCTTGCCGCCAAAGGCGCCCACCGGCATACCACCGCCGATCACCTTGCCGAGTGTGGTCAGGTCCGCCTCAAGGCCATAGTAGCCCTGGGCACCGGTCAGGCTGACGCGGAAACCGGTCATCACCTCGTCGAGAATCAATACGGCACCATATTGGTCACAGACTTCGCGCAAAGTTTCCAGGAAGCCGGGCAGCGGCGGAATGCAGTTCATATTGCCGGCCACGGGCTCGACAATAATACCGGCGATCTGGTCACCGAGCTCCCTGAAACAGGCGCGCACGCCCTCCACATCGTTGTAGTTCAGGGTGATGGTATTGTCCGCCACGGCTGCGGGCACACCGGGGGAGGAGGGGACCCCCATGGTCAGGGCTCCGGAACCCGCTTTCACCAGCAGGGCATCGGAATGACCGTGGTAGCAGCCCTCGAACTTCACAATTTTGTCGCGCCCGGTATAGCCACGCGCCAGGCGGATGGCGCTCATGGTGGCTTCGGTGCCGGAGTTGACAAAGCGCACCAGGTCCATATTTGGCCACAGGCGACAGAGTGTTTCCGCTAGTTCGGTTTCCAGCTCGGTAGGCGCACCAAAGCTCAGGCCTGATTGGGCCTGTGCCACCACCGCAGCAATGACTTCGGGGTGTGCGTGACCCAGCACCATCGGGCCCCAGGACTGCACATAGTCGATGTAGCGCTGGTTATCCGCGTCGTAGAGGTAGGCACCGTCGGCTCGGCGGATGAACAACGGTGTACCGCCCACCGCCTGAAAAGCCCGTACCGGTGAGTTAACGCCGCCGGGGATAAACTGTTGCGCCTGCGCAAAGAGCTGTTCGGATTTACTCATAGAATTTTTTTCTGAAATTGTGCAAAACACCAGGGACCAGTGGGATATTATCGCGGCGTTGGGCTTTTGGGACAATGTGCAGCGCGGTGGACACTGCTGATTGAGAGGCGGTGACGGGCAGGCCAGTCAGACGCTCACCTGCGTTGGGTGCGGGATTTCCGTTTGTAAGAGGAAGGGGCCGTGAGACTGCTCAGCGTTCACACCAGAAGAGGCGGTTGGGGATCGGCCTGCCCATGCCCAGTCGGCGGCTGTCTCTGATGGCGCTCCAGGTGTACTGCTGGCTGCGACTTACCGCCTCAATGATGGTCAGGCCATGGGCGATGTGGCAGGCGATCGCAGTGGCCAGGGTTCCGCAAACTCCGTAGGCGGCCGGTGGCAGTCTCTCCCAGTGAAATTCGCGGATCAGCCCGCGCACGTCGTAGAGACGATTTTGCAGCTGTTGTTTGCAGGGGACACCGGTGAGCAGCAGGTAGCGGCAGCCCCCTTCCAGCAACTCCTGAGCCATTGCATCCAGTACATCCGCCTCTACCGCCATAGCGCGGGCTTCGCGCCGGTTTGGGCAGACCATAGTGGCATGGGGCAGCAGCAGGGACGCCATGGCTGACCAGAGAGGAGGGGCGAGCACACTCTCCTTGTCCGCCAGTGTGGCATCCGGATCAATAACCACCGGGATATCCGGGTAGTCCCTCAATACGCTGTGCAGTGCCCGCACATTTTCCACCGAGCCCAGGTAGCCGATCTTGATGGCCGCCACCGGCATATCCTCGAGGACCGTTCGGGTCTGTTCCACCAGCAGGCTGTCGTCCATCGGCGCCACCCCGAGCAGTTCACCGGTATTGCCGACGCTGATGGCAGAGACGGCGGAAGCGGCGTGGCAGCCAAGGCTGACTGCCGTCTCGGTATCGGCAGCGATACCGGCACTACCGCTGGGATCGTGGTGGGTGATGGTCAGGATAATGGGCTGTGGTGTATCCATAGGGGTTCTGGGTGGCTGCCAATAGCTGTGCGGCTAATTCTAGTTGCTGAGCCGACGATACTTGGTAGTACTAAACGCCAACTTAGAAGGGCTTTACTACCGCCAGGACGACAATGACAATCAGAGCCAGTGTTGGAATCTCATTGAATATACGGAAAAAGCGTCCGCTGCGGGTATTGTTGTCCCGGGCAAATTTACGCACATAGGCGCCACATATATGATGATAAACCAGCAGCAATACCACAAAGGCGAGCTTTGCATGCATCCAGCCTGCGGCAGTGTAGTAGCTGGTGTTAAAACTGTATAACCAGATACCCAGGGCGATTGTGGTGATCATGGAGGGGATGGCAATCACGCGATACAGGCGCCGTTCCATAATGCAGAAGCGATCGCGACTGATGGCATCTGTGGCATCCACATGATAGACAAAAAGGCGCGGTAAATAAAATAGTGCCGCAAACCAGCTCACCATGGCGATAATGTGAAAAGCCTTGACCCACAGCATCGGATACCCCCTCGAAAATGAAATCGGACTCTGCTTATTTGCGGTAAAAACTATCAATTTGCTCTGGCAGAATAATACCTGCGATGCGATTGTCCAGCGGACCGCTCTGGTAGCGGCTGATGTACAGGGCGTCAGCGCCGGTGCTCTCCAGTTTTTGTTGGGCCTCCAGTAAAGTGGCGTACCAGTTCAACTCCGCCAATTGTTTGCGCTCACCGGGTATTTTCAGCAGATCGATCCGCGGTGGCGCTTTGGCAATCCCCATCTCTTTTGCAGCAGCGGTTGCCGGGATTTCACCTTTTGCGTCGCCCTGCAGGAACGTAGCGAGGTCAGCGGCGCGCAGTAACTGTGGCGAGGGTTCATCGGGTAGGTCAATGAGGATCCACTGGGGGTGCTGGGCGATGTATTCCCTGGCTTGTGCCAGGGTGATGATTTGTGGCGTTACGATGAAGTGCCGGTCCATTTCACTGGCGACGCCGACACCGCTGAGCATCTGCTGGCGCCAGCTGGGGGTGCCGGCCCTGTTCAATGCCCGCAGTGTCTCCTGGTAGATACCCTGGGTGGAGAACAGCTGTCTGCTCACCACTGTGGCCACTACGATCATCATCATTCCGGGAAACAGGATATTGGGGTTGTAGGTCAGCTCGAGTATGGCCAGCAACGCCGCCAGTGGCGCATTCAGCATGGCAGCCATCATCGCCGCCATTCCCACCATGGCATAGAAACCGGGGCTGGCAGCGTGCTGGCCCAGCCACAGATTGGCGAGCCCGCCGGCGATGCCCCCCAGACAGGCGCCGAGAATCAGGCTGGGCCCGATCACCCCGCCGGGAATGCCCAGGCCGGAGCCCAGGGCCGTGGCTACCAACTTGGCCGCGACCACCACAGCCAGGGTGGCGATACCGAGTTCGCCGAGCATTGCCATTTGCAGGGTGTCGTAACCGCCGCCGAGAATTTCCGGCACCCAGATGCCAATGGTGCCGGTCACCAGGCCCACCAGCAGAAAGCGCAGCAGTGGTGAGCGGTATTGCTGGCGCGCAAGGCTGCGATGGGCCCAGATGAATAGGGCCGCCAGCGTACCGATGGCCAGGGCACAGACAACCAGAATGGGCAGCTCCGCCAGGGAGTTAAGCTGGATTGCTGGTACATTGAAATCCGGCTCGCGCCCGAAGGTGAGCTGGGTAAGGGTGCTGCCGGCCACCGCCGCCAGCATGACCGGTAGAAATCCCGCCACGGAATATTCCAGCATAACCACCTCCATGGCGAACACCACACCGGCCAGTGGGGTGTTAAATGACGCGGCGATGGCCGCGGCCACCCCACAGCCCAGCAGGCTGCGTGCGGCGTTGTTGGGCAGGTGAAGGATGCGCGCCAAGCCACTGCTGCTGGCCGCGCCGAGATGCACTGCGGGGCCTTCGCGCCCCACCGAATGGCCGCTGATCAGGATGATGGCACCGGCAAAAAACTGCAGGAGTGCATTTTGTACCGGCATTTTCCCCTGGTGGTTGTAGAGCCGGTCAAGCACGTGTACCACGCCGACGTCGTAGTGTTTGGGGCTCAGTGGCAAGTAGATAAAGCCAATCACCAAAGCCCCCAGTACCGGCAGAATAAACCGCCATAGGGGCGAGAGGGATTCATAATTCTGTGGCACCGATAAAAAAAATGTGGTGGGCCACTCCATTGCCAGCCGGAACAGAATGGTCACGCCGCCGGCCAGGATACCGATAAGCAGTCCCATACCTGCCAGTGGTATCAGGTCCTCTCTCGCGGAAAGCCGTAAACGCACATGCTCGAGCGTGTTTTTCCGGGGCAAACACCGGGCTAGCGTATTCTTGAGTAATTTCCTTGGACGCTGTGACACCGCCGATCCTTCAAATGCTGGTGCTTGTGATAAAGTGCTCTGCTGGTTTTATGATTATTGCCCCAGTTGGTGGATTTGCCGGGAGATTCTAGCAAGGTGATCAAGGTAGCAATTGTCGGTGGCACCGGCTATACGGGGCTGGAATTATTGAGGCTTTTGGCGGTGCATCCACAGGCTGAAGTCACTGCCATCACTTCCCGCTCCCGGAAAGATATCCGTGTGGCGGAGCTTTTTCCCAATCTGCGCCGCCACTGTGAGCTGGCTTTCTGCGAACCGCATATCGACCGCTTGGCCGACTGTGACGTGGTGTTCTTCGCTACCCCGCACGGTGCTGCCCAGGCCCAGGTCCCGCCTCTGCTCGAGCGGGGTATCAGGGTAATCGACCTCTCCGCGGACTTTCGCCTGCGGGATATTCCCACCTGGGAACGCTGGTATGGCCAGGTGCATGGGGCGCCGGCACTGGCTCAGGAGGCCGTCTACGGGTTGCCTGAAGTCAATCGCGCCGAGATTGCGGGGGCCCAGCTGATTGCCTGTCCCGGTTGTTACCCCACTGCGATTCAACTGGGTTGGATTCCCCTGTTGGAGGCGGATATGGTGGAGTCCGAAGGGCTGGTAGCCAGTGCTGCCAGTGGTGCCAGTGGTGCCGGACGTCAGGGCAAAACGGGCTTGATTCTGGCCGAAAACAGCGATAATTTTCGCGCCTACTCCGCCTCCGGTCACCGGCACCTGCCGGAAATAGAGCAGGGCCTGAGCCGAGTCCAGCCTCCGGGAGCCACCCCTGCTCAAGTTACTTTCGTGCCGCATCTGTTGCCGATGGTCAGGGGTATCCACGCCACTTTGCTGGCAAAAGCCAGGGGCCATCTGTCAGCTGCCGAACTTCAGGCGCTGTATGAAAATCGCTATAGGGATGAGCCGTTTGTAGATGTACTGCCCCCCGGCAGTCACCCGGAGACACGCAGTGTGAGAGGCACCAATCTGTGTCGCCTCTCTGTGATGCAGCCACAGGGGCGGGGCACGCTGCTGGTCATGTCGGTCATCGACAACCTCGCCAAGGGCGCTTCGGCTCAGGCGGTACAGAATATGAATATTATGTTTGGCCTGAGTGAGACCTTGGGCTTGGAGAGTCCGGCGGTACTGCCTTAGAATCGGGACACCCACGACAATCGATAAAACCCGAATAAAACGCAACGGACTTTATGGAGCTCAAAGTTAAAGGCAGCAAGCAGTACCGCATGAAGGTGGTGCCCCATAAGCCCTTTTCTGGTGTTTTCGCCACAGTTGGTGTCACTCTGCTGGTTTTGGCCACGGCTGCCGGCTCCTATTTTACCGGGCAGTACCAATTGCGTAAGAGTCTGGATGAAAAGACTGTGCAGCACACTAAGGTTCTGGAGCATCTGGCGGCCCTTAAGGGCGAAAATGAAACCCTGCGTATGCGCGCGACAACCGCTGAGCAATCCCTGGCGATTGGTGACAAGGCCAGCGAGGCTGTGCGCGCTGAACTGGTGCAAAAAGAAAACCAGATTGCCGAGTTGAAGCAGGAGATTTCTTTTTACCGGGGCGTTATGGCGCCGGCGGATGGCGGCGAGGGCGTTTCTATTGGCCGCTTTATCCTTTCGCAAACCGCCGATGCAAGAATGTATCAGTACAAATTACAGGTGCAGCAGTCAGCGGCGCGGCGCAATGTGGTCAGGGGCTCAGCCACTGTTACTGTGGTTGGGCGCGAGGATGGGCAGGTGAAGCGCTATCCCCTGAAGGCGTTATCCGAGCAGGTGGAGAACGAATCCATTGCGTTGCGTTTCAAGTATTTCCAGAATATCGAGGGCGAGCTGCGCTTACCGGAGGGGTTTGTCCCCGAGGGTGTGGAGTTGTTGCTCAAATCCACCGGGCGCAAAGGGTTCAATATTGAACAGCGCTATGGTTGGCTGGTTCAGAAAAGCTAGCAACGATGCCACAGGCATGAGGTTTTGGAGAATATGTTGAGAAAAAAAGAGAAACAAACCACTATGGCCAGTAACGGTAGTAACCACACCACCCTGATTGCACGTCAGACCGAAGTGTCCGGCAATATCCATTTTCGCGGAAACCTGGTCATCGAAGGCAAGGTGAAAGGCAATGTCAGCGCTAACAGCGACAGTGAGGCGCGCCTGCAAATTGTTGAGGGCGGTATTATCGAAGGGGAGATCCGCGTGCCGCAGGTGGTGATCAATGGCCATGTACATGGCGATGTGTATGCCGCGCGCCATCTGGAGCTGGCCGCCAAAGCTATGGTGGAGGGCAATGTACACTATAAGTTGATAGAGATGGTCAAAGGGGCACAGGTGAATGGTGCCCTGGTCTCCAACGTGGATGTCAGCTCTGCCGGTGAGCCCCAAAGGATTGGCTACACGGAAGACGAGACCGTGATTGAAGTCTCCTAGGCCAGTCTCTGTACCGGGAACGCGCGCTATTGCAGTGCTATCAGGGGCACTTGTCCATTACTTGACTGATTTCCTGGGTTTAAGCATGATGGGCCCCCGGACTGCGTTCTGTCTGGCTTTATGCCGGCCGGGATGGTCCTGATGAGGTGAGAGAGACTTATGTCAGAAGTTGTATCCTTTTCTCCCGTACCGCTGGTGGTTACAGATAGTGCTGTGGCCAAGGTAAAGAGCCTGCTGGAAGAAGAGGGCAACCCAGATCTGAAGCTCAGGGTATTCGTCACCGGTGGCGGCTGCTCGGGATTCCAATACGGCTTCTCTTTTGACGAACTGGTTGCTGAGGATGATGCCGTTATTGAAAAGGATGGCATACAGGTCTTGGTTGACGCCATGAGCTATCCCTATCTGGTGGGCGCCAATGTCGACTATGAAGAGGGCCTGTCCGGTTCTCGATTCGTTGTGCAAAACCCCAATGCTTCCTCAACCTGTGGTTGTGGCTCCTCCTTCTCCATATAGGCCGGTTGGATGTGTATCTGCCCTCAGGGCGGGTAGATTGCTCCCAAAACGGCTTCTTTACGCGCTCCGGTGACGCCGGGGCAATTACCTGGCAGGCCGAGCAGTGTCTGCCGGGCTAGCCAGGCAAACCCCACGGCTTCCAGCCAGTCAGCATCAATTCCGTAGGTATTCGTGTTGGAAATTGACCAGGTAGGCAGTCTCCGTTGCAGGCGGGACAGCAGGTTTTTGTTCTTGGCACCACCGCCACAGACCAGTAGCTCTCCACCGTCTGCAAACAAGTGTACCGCCTCGGCAATGCTGGCTGCCGTAACTTCCGACAGGGTTGCCTGCACGTCTGCAGGCGTCAGCTCCAGGCCCGCCAGGGCCTGCTCAAGCCAACTGGCATTGAATGTCTCGCGGCCGGTGCTTTTGGGTGGCTCAGCGGCAAAGTAGGGGGTGGACATCAGACGGTTGAGCAACTCCGGATTGGCGCGGCCGCTGGCGGCCCAGGCCCCGTCCCGGTCAAATGGTTGATCTCTGTGCAAACCCACCCAGTAATCCAGCAGTGCGTTGCCGGGACCCGTATCGTACCCGTACACACTGCCGTTTGTTGCCAATTCGGTAATATTGGCGATGCCGCCGATATTCACGACGGCACGATTGGTCCCGGTACTAAAAACAGCGCGGTGAAATGCGGACATCAGAGGCGCGCCCTGGCCACCGAGGGCCATATCGCGGCGACGGAAGTCTGCCACTGTACTGATACCGGTCAGGGCTGCGATGGTGTTGGGGTCGCCCAACTGCAGGGTAAAGGGCGAGGTGACGGTGCCCGGAGGGCGGTGCCGCACAGTCTGCCCATGGCTGCCGATCGCGGTCACGGCATTGGCCTCAACGCCGGCACGCGCCAGTAACAGATTCGCGGCCTCAGCGAAGATCTGGCCCAATTGGCGGTCGAGTTGCCCGGCGCGGTCCAGTTCGGAGGGACCAGGCGCACACAGGGCCAATATAGCATCGCGAAGGGCGGCGTGAATGGGGTGTCCTATGGCTGCCAGAATTCTTGGCTTCATCTTGCCTTCATCGCCGAAATCAACCAGTACCGCGTCAATCGAGTCGACGCTGGTACCGGACATCAGGCCGATAAAAAGACTGGGCATATCGGTTGCCACTTTATGGGTTGTTCTCGTCGAGTTTGGCCAGTGCCGGTCCCTGGTAACTGGCCAGTTTTGCCAGTAATGGCTGGGTCTGGTTCTTAAAGCGGGTCATTTCAGAGGTCGGCACCGATTTCGCTTTCGGGAGTTTGCGCACTATGGTGGCCGGGTTGCGATGCCTGCCATCCACCAGGAATTCGTAGTGCAGGTGTGGCCCGGTTGCATAACCGGTGGAACCCACGGTGCCAATCACCTGGCGCTGTTGTACACGCTGGCCTTTTTTCACCTTGCGTTTGGTCAGGTGCAGGTAGCGGGTAACATAGCGCTCGCCGTGTTGGATGAATATATAGTTCCCATTGGCCTTGCTGTAACTGGAGGCGATGACACGGCCATCGCCGGTGGCATAGACGGGCGTGCCGCGGGGTGCGGCATAGTCGGTGCCGTTGTGAGGGCGGCGGGATTTGAACACAGGATGTAGGCGCCGGGGGTTAAAGTGAGAACTGATACGGACAATATCCAATGGAGTGCGGATAAAGGCCTTGCGCATACTCTTGCCTTCCGGCGTAAAGTAGTTGGCGTCGCCCTTATTGTCGACGTAGCGCACAGCGCTATAGGTCCTGCCCTGATTGGTAAAACTGACTGCCAGAATGGGCCCGTTGCCAATTTTCTCCCCATCGAAAAATTTTTCTTCAAACATAATGCTAAAGCTGTCGCCCTTGCGAATATCCAGCGCGAAGTCGATATCGGAACTGAAAACGTCTGCCATTTCCATGATCAGGCTGTCGCTCAATCCCGCCTCACTGCCGGCGACAAATAGTGAGCTGCTAATCTCACCGTGACGATAGGCCGGGTGGCTGTCCGGCTCGCGCTGTACCAGGGTGTGTTTAAATGTGTTTCCCGTTGTGCGGGTAAACCTGACTTGACTCAGCCGGTCCTTGTGCAGCTCAAGACGTTGTAGCTGTCCCTCTGGATTCAGCAAAAAGGTGAGTTCTTCCCCCGGAGCCAGGCGGGCCAATTGCTTGGCTTCCCTGCCGCTGCCGAGCAAGTGATACATCTCGCTGGCATGCACTTTGGCGCGCTTGAAAAGATCAGTGAGGGTATCGCCATTGCGTATTTTCAGACTCAGTGACTGAAGGGCTTCTGTGCCGGCACTGGCCAATGGCACAGCCTGATGGGGTGCGAGAGTGGTATCGAGGTGGGCCTCGCCGGTTTCTCCAGTGACCGGAGAGAGTTTGACCGGCAGGGGCATGCGCCTGGCTTCTACCTCCGGTGTGGGAATAAATACGGCCAGCACCAACACAAATACAGCGACACCAGCGGTTAGTGCATGTACCCGGGGAAAATGTTTGGACAAGGCGCCAATACGGGGGTTTGGAATCGGTTTGCGGTGGTTTTGCATGGTGTTAACGGGCGGCGCCGGCGGTCGTTGTTATCTGCGCTTGGTATTCCAAGTGTCTAAAAAACAGACATTGAGGCGGCTTTATAGCAAAAAAACCGCCTTGGTTCACGAGATAATTGACCTGTCCGCCCATGGCTTAGTTCCTCTCTAACATCCTTTACAGCCTGGGCCTCTTGCCGCAGTGCGCTTGTATTTGCTGCAGACTCCGGTAATGTTGCAGCGCATTTGCCGCCGGCTGGCGGCGCGAATTTCAAGCCGAAAGAGAAGGGGGAGGCATGGCTGGGGTCGACATGGCACTGCTGGAGGACTTGGGCCGTCGTGGATTGATCAATCAAGCGACTGGCGATGGCGAACTGACGCAGCATTTGTCGGAGAGTCGAACCCTGTACTGCGGTTTCGATCCCACTGCAGACTCCCTGCATATAGGGAGTTTAGTACCGCTACTGACTTTGAAGAGATTTCAGATGGCAGGGCACAAACCCATTGCCCTGGTTGGCGGTGCCACCGGCCTGATTGGTGATCCGTCCTTCAAGGCA